>CAQTPN010000166.1:551-4337 GCA_948888345.1 uncultured bacterium
AATTACGATTCTATCGCCTAACGGTTTAAGTGTCATAAAATATCCTCCTATTTTTGTGATTAGAATTCATCTATGACACCATAATATATTTAAAATTTAAATTTCAGTAAATTATTAACAAAAAATTAATTATTCAGTTTTTATTTTATGCTGAATGCCGCTTCGCAAACATTAAAATTTATCCGCCCGCTACACCCTTTTAACCAGTTCGCCTTTGGATACCATTTTATGCCCTTTGATATAGACATAGTCCGGGCGTTCTTTATTTATTACGGCGTTATAATCTTCGTTATCATTAAGCCAAAATACGTTAAAATCAGCATCTTTACCTTCTTCAAGAGTGCCTGTAATATTATCCAGCCTTAAAATTTTAGCAGGATATTTTGTTAAATATTCTATAACTTCAAGTGCTCCCAATTGTCCTTTATTAACGTATCTTACCTCATTTAAAAGACTTAAATCAGAGTTGAATGCAAGACTGTTTGTTCCAAAACCGAATTTTTTCGGGAAATATTTAATAACTGTATCAAAATCAAGCTTTTTATGGTGTAAAAAGTCGCTTACTCTTGGTGCATACACAAAAGAAACCGAATTTTCTTTTAAAATTTCTAAATCTTCTTTTGTCAGATAATTTCCGTAGCTTGCAATTAACCTTTTATTTATGGCACCAAGTTCATCAAGGTAAACAACAGGGCTTACTCCCTTAATATTAGGTTCAAATTTTTTATTTCCCGTAAAACTGTTTAAAATATCCACATCAGAAAAGCCGAATTTCAGCCAGTCCATCTCATCCTGACTTTCAGCCAGCCTTACTGTCATTAAAATATTATTTTTCTTGCAATATTTAGTTAATGTTTTAAAAAGCCTTTTATGAACAGAACATACACTGTGCGGTGCAACGCCTACAAACGTGTTTTCGGATTTTTGTTTGATTAGTTTATCAATCTTTTTTTGTATAATTCTGAATTCTTCTTTTGATGAATCAGGGGAATCTGAGAATAATTCAAAGAAAAGATAAGTTTTAATTGGAATTTCATTTAAAACATCAAAGTATTTGCTCTCCTTTGATAATTGGGCGACACAGGTTGTACCGTTTAGAAGAGATAATTCCAAACCCTTTTTAAATGAATGAATTTTTTCATCCCGCCCGAGGCAGAAATATTCGCTTAAAAGATTTGCGAGCTTATAAATAAAGGCATTTTTATTAATTCCCGCAACAAAATAATGCTTCTTAAAATTAACAAATATTCTTTTAATGCAATATTTAAATCCTTTTGATTTTATATTGCCCACCTCCGTATATTGAAGGTGGTTATGTAAATTTATAAACCCGGGTGTAATGACAGAATTTCCAAAATCCTTATGATGCTTAATTGAATTCATATCAAGGTTTGCAGTTTTAACAATTTCCTGCACCTTCCCTTCATCAACAATCATTGTGCAGTCTTGATATAAATTTCCATCTGCCGCTATTATCCATTTTGCGCTATAGCCTTTAGACATTTATAAAATCCTTATAAAACCCTTAAAAATGTTACATAAGCCTTTATTATAATAAAAATTTACACTAATTGCAAATTTATGATTTTATAGAGCTATAACTTCAACATTGTCGGTATTAAAGTTTTGCCTTGCATACCAGAGGTCGTATTGTGTTTGTAAATCAAGCCAGAACTGCGCAGGAACATTAAAAGCTTTTTCTAATCTTAAAGCCATTTCGGGGCTTACTCTGTTATGGCAATTTATAAGTTCTGATGCCGCGTTCCTTGATATTCCAAGTTTCAGCGCAAAGGCAGTAACTGAAAGCTTGTATGTAGTTAAATAGTCTTCCTTTAATATTTCTCCAGGGTGGCATGGGTTATGCATTTCCATATAAAATTCCTTTCTAATGATAATCCTGATAATCAACAATATAAACATTCTGTCCGTCAAATTCAAATGTAATACGCCAGTTTGCTTGAACTGTTACGGACCAAAGGCCTTTCATATCGCCCTTAAGCGGATGTACATTATATATTTCAAGCGCATTTAATGAATTCATTATATTTAATGCAGATAATATGCGCCTTATTTTTGAACTGTGTATTGCCTGTATTCCTTTAGTAGAGCCTGTTTTAAAGAAATTTTCTAAACCCTTGTGTCTGAATGACTTTATCATATTTATATTATAACCTGTAAGCTTACAGTTGTCAATATTTATATAAATTGATATAATGCCAAATTTATTTTTTCACAACCCTTAATCTTGTTCCTAAGATATATGAATTTAAAATTGCAATATTAATCCAGAAAATTATCTGCAGCTGCGGACGGAACCAAACAGTATCAAACATTCCATGTGCCATTGTTCCAAAAATTGTAAGTACCGTGCAGAACATTATTATGCGCGTATTTGAAGCGGTTTCATCATCTAAAACTATCCTTATTCCTTTATAAGCAGCATAAATAATAAGCCCCAAAAAAGCCGCCAGCGCAAAAATCCCGCCTTCGACCGCAACTTCTAAAGGCACACAGTATGTTCCGAGCGCATCAAATCCTGTTTTCATATAAAGGCCGTAAATTTCCCTGAAATTAAGGTTTCCAAGACCAACACCCAAAAAAGGATTATCCTTAAACATATTAAATGAAGCCTCGTAAACATTCATTCTGAAGGATATTGAAGAGTCGCCCCTGAATTGAAAAATTGAAGCAAAGCGTCTTGAAATCGAAGGTGTAAGCGCAATAGCTGCTATTGCTCCTCCAAAAAGCCCTAAAATAAGGTTTTTATATCGTTTTTTAATATTTGAAAATCCGCCGTAAACTTTTTTTATGTAATAAAATCCGGCCCATATAATAAGCCCGAAAAATGCTATCAGACCTAAATACGCCCCTCTGCATCCTGTAAATATAATTGCAGCAAGGTTTAACAGAAAAAGCCCCGAAAAAAGCCCGGCTTTTACCTTATCTTTCTTTAAAAAATTAATGCAGAAAAATCCTAAAATACTTGAAAGCCCCGTTATCAAATATCCTCCAAGAAGGTTTGGATTAGAAGGTTTCAACGTTCCAAAAGCCCTTGACATAAGCTGGCTGACATCGCTCATTTTTGATGTATCAACCCATCCTGCAAGTGCTTCCACTTTATTAAAATGCTGGAAAACTGCAACAGCACTTTCATAGCACATAATGGCCGCAATTAAAGCCATAGTAGGAAGGATTTTTTTCTTATTATTTAAGAAAAAATACGTGCTTGCCATATAAAATAAGAAATATGTAATGTTTTTAAAAAATCCCTTAAGGCTTAATACAAAAAGGCTTGAGCCAAAAAGAGCCACCAAAAGTAAAAGAAAATAAATCAGAAAAAATATGTCAATCTTTGAAAGTTTAATACTTTCGCCATTTTTAGCACATAATCTGAAAATATTTAAACCTGCAAAAACAAGTGCCAGTCCGCCTATTACCCCGCTTGAAGCACAGCAGGTGGAAAAAACCGTAAGTAAAAACACTGCCCATATTAAAAAATCCAGCTTTGAGTAAAATATGCTGTCGCGCGCAAAACTTGCCGCACGCGAATTTTGTATCGTGCAGAGTCCTTTGTTTATTAAATCTAAAAATAAACTTTTAGTGAACATCCTGGTTTTTATTTACCTGTTTTTCAATATCTTCGTGCAGAGTGCTGTTTTCAGCCTTTTTTGAAACTGAAATATTAGATACTATGCCGTTTAGTCTGTAATCAACTCCCTCAAGCGTTACGGGCAGGCCGATTTTAATTTTATTTCCGCCTACAACCGCGCCATCCTTGGTTATTTT
>CAQTPN010000167.1 GCA_948888345.1 uncultured bacterium
GGCAAAGATGCGGTTTAATTTGTATCAAAAAATTCAATGTCAAATATTATAAATACATCTGCTTTTGCGCATTATTCTTTAAGGAGTTCCGATTTAGCGGCACAGAATGAACTTATCCAAAAAATTCAAAAAATCATTAAAGAGTTTAATGAAAAATATTCAGGTCTTGCAAATGCAGATTTAGAAATTGAAGAACATCTTCCCGTATTTGAAAAATCAGAGGATGATACGTTAATAAATATTGCAAAAAAGGCGGCAGAAAATGCAGGTGTTAATCTAAAGGTTTCATCATTCCATGCAGGAGCTGAAACACATATATATGCCAACAGAAAAAATATACACGGGCGCAAATTTCAACCTGTTTTAATGGGAATTGCAGATGTTTACAATATGCACTCTTCCGATGAAAAAATTGATATTGAAAGCTACAATAAGGGCTATGAATTCTTAAAAGCTTTTTTGGATAATGTTTAATGAAATTTACTGATAAATTTAAAACTGTAAAAACAGGTGCCATAAATAATATTCTGCTGCTTACAACAGCTTTTATCTGGGGTGCGGGATTTGTAGGGCAAAGAGCCGGCATGGAATTTATTGAGCCATTGACATTTAACTGTGCAAGGTCTTTTTTAGGTGCTTTTTCACTTTTATTTCTTATTATAATTTTTAAAATCAAAAAAGGCCCGAACAAGAAGATGAATAAATGGGAAGAACGCCGTTATATGTTTAAAGCGGGTATCTTATGCGGGCTTGCATTATTTTTTGCAAGCAATATCCAGCAGATGGGTATGGTATATACATCAGCATCAAAAGCAGGCTTTATAAGCTCTATGTACATTATAATTGTTCCTATTATTTCAATATTTTTAAAGAAAAAAATTCCTCACACTATTTGGCTTGGTATTATTTTAGGGGCTTTCGGGCTTTATTTTCTCTGCGGAAGCAAAGACGGGGGCGGTTTTTTAGATATCGGTGCCGGTGATATGCTTATTATGATTTCTGCATTTTTATATTCAATTCACATTCTGGTAATTGACCATTTTGCTCCAAAGGTAGATAGCGTAAAGCTTTCCTGTGTTCAGTTTTTCGTTGTGGGTCTTATTTCAATTCTGCCTGTGATAATGTTTGAACATCCCACCATTGAAGGAATTATAGAATGCAGATGGGCACTTTTATTTACGGGGGTTGTATCCTGCGGAATAGCATACACCCTTCAGATTATGGCACAGAAAAATACAAATCCTGCCGTAGCTTCTTTGATTTTGAGTTTTGAAAGCGTTTTTGCCGTGCTTACCGGGTATTTAATCTTGCATGAAGTGCTGACTGCAAGAGAAATTTTCGGATGTATTTTAATGTTTACTGCAGTAATAATTGCGCAGATTAAAGGCAAAGACACCCCGTCCAAATGCTGCTAAACGGCATTTTGGTTTTTATCTTTATACAAATTATATTTTTAATATAATCCTTTGGCGGGATATGCGTTTTTGGTTTGTTTTTAGTATAATTAAATCAAATAAAATTTTAAGGGGTTTATTTTATGAGCGGAAATGCTGAAAATACAGGAGTTATAACACAAATCATAGGGCCTGTGATAGACGTTGAATTTAAGGGAGGGAAGCTTCCTGAAATTTATGATGCGCTTGAAATTCAAAACGGGGAAAATAAGACCGTTGTTGAAGTACAGCAGCTGTTAGGGCAAAATACCGTAAGGACGGTAGCTATGAGCTCAACTGACGGGCTAAAAAGAGGCATGGAAGCAATAAATACAAATGAACCCATTAAAATGCCTGTCGGTAAAGAAATTTTAGGGCGCATTTTAAATGTTCTGGGCGAACCCGTTGACAATATGGGTGAAATCAATACAACGGAACGCCTTCCAATTCACAGGCCCTCTCCAAAACTGACAGAGCAGAATACAAAGGTTGAAATATTAGAAACGGGAATTAAGGCTATTGACCTTTTAATGCCTTATCAAAAAGGTGGAAAAATCGGGCTCTTTGGAGGTGCCGGCGTTGGAAAAACGGTTTTAATTATGGAATTAATTCATAACATTGCCCAAGAGCATAATGGTGTTTCTGTTTTTGGCGGTGTAGGCGAAAGAACCCGCGAAGGAAACGACCTTTACAATGAAATGAAAGAATCAGGCGTTTTGGATAAGGTAGCCCTTGTATACGGACAGATGAATGAACCTCCGGGAGCACGTATGAGGGTAGGTCTTTCAACATTAACCTGTGCCGAATACTTCCGCGATACAGCAAAACAGGATGTATTATTATTTATTGACAACATTTTCAGATTTGTACAGGCAGGCTCCGAAGTATCTGCTCTTTTGGGGAGAATGCCTTCTGCTGTCGGATATCAGCCTACATTATCTCAGGAAGTAGGTGAACTGCAGGAAAGAATTACTTCAACAAAAGACGGCTCCATTACATCTGTTCAGGCGGTTTACGTTCCTGCAGACGACTTAACCGACCCTGCGCCCGCAACAACATTTACCCACCTTGATGCAAGTACGGTATTATCAAGAAATATTGCATCTTTGGGCTTGTATCCTGCCTGCGACCCTCTTGAATCAAATTCAAGAGCACTTGACCCGAATATTGTAGGTGAAGAACATTACAGCGTTGCAAAAAGAGTTCTTGAAATTTTACAAAAATATAAAGATTTACAGGATATTATTGCAATTTTGGGGATGGATGAGTTATCCGAAGAAGATAAATTAACCGTAAACCGCGCACGTAAAATTCAAAAATTCTTATCTCAGCCTTTCTTTGTTGCAGAACAATTTTCAGGCACTAAAGGAAAATATGTAAAACTTGAAGACTCAATCAAAGGCTTTAAGGAAATTATTGAAGGAAAATACGATGATGTGCCCGAGCAGGCTTTTTATATGACAGGCACAATTGAAGATGTGCTTGAAAAAGCAAAGGCATGTGCTGTATAAAAAAGCCGGATAACGACAATATTGCAGCATATAAATCTCAAGGAAATTATGAGTAAAGATAAAATAAATTTAAAAATAATAACCCAGCAGAAAGTTGTATATGAAAATAATGTAGAAGCTTTTTATACAACGGCGGAAGATGGCATGATAGGAATTTTACCCAATCATCTGCCGTTAATATGCCCCCTGAAGGTTGGAATTACAAAGGCCGTTGTAAATAAAGAAGATGTATTTTTTACAACTATGGGCGGTATTTTGCAGTTTAAAGACAATACAGCGGTTATTTTGACAGATTTAGCGGAATTAGGCACCGATATTGATGAAGCAAGGGCAAAAGAAGCCTATGAAAGAGCAAAGGCAAAGCTTGCAGCCCATGTTGAAAAAACAGAAATTTTGAGAGCACAATTTGCCTTATCTAAGGCAATAGCAAGGATTACCGCGGCAAAACGGGGAAGATAACTTTTTTATGAAAAAATACGGCTATTATGCTTTAATCTGCTTTATTTTTGTTTTTGCCTTTATATCCTTCTTTAATTTTCGCCTTGAAGCTCTTATTATAAGGGAAAGCTGGATTGATGAAGCGGACCTTGCCTGTAATTTTATTGAACACAGCGGCATTTTATGGATATTTCAGCCGCTCGGGCGAAATCAAATGGCACCGCCATTATTTTTAATAATGACAAAGGTTTTTACATCCGTTTTTCATGGAGCTGAAATTGCATACAGGATTGTTCCTTTTATATCATCCATAGTTTCAATTCCTGTTTTTTACATTCTGAGCAAAAAGTTTTTAAAAACACCGCATGCCATAATTTTTGCGAATTTTTTGTATGGAATAAATTTTGCCTTAATACGCTGGGGCTCGGAATTTAAACAGTACAGCAGCGATATTTTAATTTTTATGCTTGTTCTCCTTTTTTTAAGCAGAGAAAACTCAAAAAAAATGAAGGGGAGGGTAAGCCTTTTATGGTTTAGTCTTATATTTACGTTATTATTTTTCTTGTCACAGCCCACGATATTTTTGTTATTCGGATACACAATATATAATTTAATTTCAAATTTAAAAAACCGTAAAATCTTTATACAATACTGTTTAATGCCCGTCATTCCAATGATTTTTGTACTAATATATAAATTTTCAACCCCGCATACTTTGAATGATTTTATGTATGACTGGTGGTGCGACGGGTTTATTGAATTCGGGAATATTTTGCACCTTACAAAACAAAACCTTGATTTCTTTTTCTATAACATAAGATGTTTAATGTTTTTAGCACCTTTGATTTTTATAGGATTTTTTATTTCAATTTTCAACAGAGACAGGATAAACAGAATATTTTTATTCTCATTTGCAGGGGTGCTTCTTGCGGGAATAT
>CAQTPN010000168.1 GCA_948888345.1 uncultured bacterium
TGATAAAAATTCAGCATTGTTATTAACCTTGTTTAAAACTTTATCCAAAATATTTAAGCCTGTTTTATATTCATCAAGCAGGTTATATGTTTTTGCAATAAAGAAATTGCAAAGAGGATTGTCAGGGTTTAATTTTTCGGCTGTTTGAAATATTTTAAGTGCCTTATCAAAATTTCTTTTTTTAAGAAAAATTTCTCCCTTTAAAAGCAGGGCATTTAAATGCTTTTTGTTGCTTTTAAGTGCAAGGTTTATATATTTTTGCGACAAGGTAAGGTTGCTTTCATAATGAAAATAATCAAAAGCAAGCCTGTAATACTTTTCTGCCTCAAAATAGACTACATTCATGATTAATATTTCTACCCTAAATAAATATAGTTTTCATTCTACATGTGTTTTTGATTTTGGGCTTAACTTTTTCGTAAAATATAAAAAATTCAAATATTAAGCCAATTTAAACGATTTTTTCAATATTAATATTCTTTAACAAAAATTATTAACAATTAATAGTTTTTAAAAATCGTTTTTGGTATAATGTCATAAATTACTTATTTTAATTATTTGGGAGGCAAAACGAGTGAATACTCTAAAGGAAAACGAAAACTGTGAAATTAAACTATCTGAAAATGCAAAAAAAGTATTGGAAAAAAGATATTTAAAAAGAGATATCAAAGGAAATGTAACGGAAACACCGAAAGAATTGTTTGAGCGCGTGGCATATACTATAGCAGATGCTGATAAAAATTTTGGTGTTGATGAAATTGAAATTCAAAAAACAAGAAAAGCGTTTTTTGATATGATAACCGATGCTTATTTTATGCCGAATTCTCCTACATTAATGAATGCAGGAAGAGAATTGGGGCAGTTGAGTGCGTGTTTTGTTCTTCCTGTTGAAGATAGTCTTGAAGGAATTTTTGAGACCATTAAAAATACTGCCTTAATTCATAAATCAGGCGGAGGTACAGGGTTTTCTTTTTCAAGATTAAGACCTAAAAATGATGTAGTTCACTCAACAATGGGTGTATCAAGCGGCCCTGTAAGTTTTATGGAAGTGTTTAACGCCGCAACCGAGGCCGTAAAACAAGGCGGTACAAGGCGCGGTGCCAATATGGGAATTTTAAGAATTGACCATCCGGATATTTTAGAGTTTATTAATTGTAAAAGTGATTTAACAAAGTTAAACAATTTTAATATATCTGTTGCAATAACCGATAAATTTATGGAAGCACTTGAGCGGGATGAAGATTATGAACTTATTCATCCAAACACAAAGCAGGCTGTTCAAAAATTAAAAGCAAGAGAAATTTTTGATTTAATTGTTAAAGGGGCATGGAGCTCAGGTGAACCGGGGGTTATTTTCATTGATAAAATGAACAAAGATAATCCTACTCCCTTAATAGGAGATATTGAATCTACAAACCCCTGCGGAGAAGTTCCCCTTCTTCCTTATGAGGCTTGCAATCTCGGTTCAATTAATCTTGGAAGAATGGTTGAAATTGATGATAGCGGAAATCCTTCGATAAATTGGGATAAACTTGCTGAAATTTCAAGACTTTCAATCCATTTTCTTGATAACGTTATTGTTGCAAATAACTATCCTCTTCCAAGAATTGCACAAATGGTTCAGGACAATAGAAAAATCGGCCTCGGGGTTATGGGCTGGGCAGATATGCTTATGAAGATGGGCATTTCCTATAATTCAGAAGAAGGATGCAAACTGGGCCAGAAAGTAATGGAATTTATTGATTATCATTCTAAGGTTGAAAGTATTGAATTATCTAAAAAACGCGGTAAATTTAATAATTTTGCAGGCTCTGTCTATGATAGGGGAAATTATTTATATGAAAAATATAAAGGAAAATCAGCAGGTTTAATCACGGATGAAATGTGGGCGGAACTTGATAAAGAAATTGCAAACTACGGTATAAGAAATGCTACCACAACCTGTATTGCGCCAACCGGTACAATTTCAATGATAGCAGGGGCTTCAGGCGGCGTAGAGCCGTTATTCGGGCTTGTATTTAAAAGAAATATTATGGATAACACTGAAATGTATGAAGTGAATCCGAATTTTAAAAATTATGCAATCCAAAAAGGTATATATTCTGATAAATTAATGGATGAGATTTCAAAAACCGGCTCTGTTGCCCATGTTGACGGTATTGATGAAAAAACAAAAGAAATATATGTTACGGCACATGATATTTCTCCGAAATCTCATGTTATGATGCAGGCGGCTTTCCAATTGCATACAGATAATGCCGTTTCAAAAACAGTGAATTTTGAAGAAGATGCTACCCTTGAAGATGTGGCGCAAGCTTATATTCTTGCTTATAAAAATGATTTAAAGGGAATAACCGTTTACAGAAATAATTCAAGATATTCTCAGCCGATGCTTTTGGAGGGCAAGAAAGATAAAAAAGAAGAGACTGTTGAAGAAAAGTCTGAAAAACCGGTTGAAACAAAAGAGCACAAAGAGTTAAAAATTGAAAAGACAGAAATTGATGAACACGGAGTTGAGATAAAAACCGTTGTTTGTCCTGAGTGCGGAAATTCAATTAAAATGGCTGAAGGCTGTTTTATCTGTTTAAACTGCGGCTATTCAGGGTGTTCATAAGCCTTTTAAACTTATAAAAATCTTATAGTATATGTAAAAATCCCGCAAGGTTATTGCGGGATTTTTTAAAATAAAATGTTTTTTCTTACTGTTTTATAATTTCCAATATGGTGAAAGATTTTTCTTAACTTCCTCAATTACGGCCTGTTGGTCGCGGCTTAAATAATTGCGCACTATAAGTTCTTCTGTCGGGTCTTTCACTTCTGTTGTTTCACCACTCATAGCTTCTATGGTTTTTAAAATACAAAACGACATATAATTCCCCTTGCCGCCTTCCAGAATTCCAATCAAGCGGCCTTGTGCACAGTTATCTGCAACACTTTTTATCATTTCTGTGAGTTTGTAATATCCATTAGCTGTTATTTGCTGACGGCATAAAGGGTCAAATATATTTGCCGCATATCCTGCTATAAATACAACAAGTTCCGGTTTATATTGTTCAGCTACGGGTAAAATAACATCTTTAAAGGCTTTAATATAAGCATCATCTCCTGCGCCTGACGGCATTGGAATTACAACATTATATCCTTTTCCTTTGCCTTCTCCAATCCAATCAGAATTTCTGTCGCAAGCACAATTTTCAGCCATAGCTCCGGACTGATGAATTTCGGCGTACAGCACTTCATCTGTATTATACCAGGCATCTTCAATACCTTTTTTGTAGTGGTTATCAATATCAATAATCATAATACGCTTAAGGCCATATTTTTCTCTTGCATGTTTAATTAAGATATTAAAATTGTTAACTACGCAAAAGCCATAGCCCATATCGCGTTCAGCATGTGCAGCAGGCGGTCTTTGCAAGCAGAACGCGTTTTGAACTTTGCCGTTCATTATGGCATCCAGGGCATTAAAATCACCGCCAATAGCTTCTCTGATTACATCAAGTCCACCTTTTCCGATTTGGCAATATTCACCAACACTGCCGCCATTTTCATTGCTTAATCTTTCAAGTTTATCTATATATTCTTTTGAATGAAAACCGATAAGCTCTTCCTTTTCAACTTTATATGAAGGAATAGAAACAAGTTTTTCAAGCAAATTTGATTTTTTTAGAAGTTCATAAGCTTCTTTTACTCTTTCACCTGTATCGTAATAATCAGTTGTGCTTATCCAAGAGTTTTGGTATGACGGAATACAAAGGTATCCATCGCCTGATTTGTAGTTTGCAAAAGTTTCAGAATACATTAAACCTGTTTTTGCCATAAGTTTTTCTCCTTTTAAAAATCCAGAATTTCATTATCATCAGGCACAACAACATTACTTAATGCCAATTTTTTAATATCTTGTCTTGTAACGGTCAAATGACTTACGGTATCCATGTGGCTTGCGATTATTATTGCGCTTGGAGCATAATCTGATATTGTTTTAATATCTTCAATATCCATAATTATCTTTTCGCCTGTTATGGTTGCAGCCCCGCAAGCATTTACAATAACTACATCCGGCTTATATTTATCTAAAGCACATTTTACCCCGTTACAAAAAATCGTATCCCCGGCTAAGTATAGAGTTTTTTCATTTTCAGATTTAAAAACTACACCCATTGAGTCATAAGGCAAGCCGACCTGTTCACAAAGCGGCTTTATAGTTTCACGTCTTCCGTGCTCGCAGTCTGTTTTATACAATTTTATACCCGCAAAATCAGACACTTCTTCAATAATTCTTACATC
>CAQTPN010000169.1 GCA_948888345.1 uncultured bacterium
TAGGCAAAACAATTTTTACATTGGAACAGTTAAAATAATATCCTGTTATAGCGTGCTTTCGGGTAATAAAAAATTCAAACCTTTAAGATAAATTTATTTTGAAAATAAATTTTAAAAGAGGAAATTTTTATGAAAAAAGCCTTGCTTGCTTTAGGCATACTTTTGCTCTGCCGGAGTGCTTATTGTGAAATTGTAATTGATAAACTTGAAGACCCTGAATATTTAAACGGGCCAAAAACAGCCTATAATACTGTTTCACCCTTTTATAACACAGGAGGTATAACAACAAAAAGAACTTATAATTTAAACAGCGGACAATTAAGCAAGGTTGAAAGAAAAGTTTTTGGCCGCACATACGTTGGCGATGATGCTACAAACAGACTGAAAAGACTTGAATCAAACGTATTCGGCGCAGTGCAGACGGGGGATGAAAATAACCGCCTTAAAAGGCTTTCCAGTGCAACGCAGAATCTTTCAAACAAATACCCTGAATATACCGCCTATAATAACTATAACAGATATAATAATTACTATAATTACAGAAATCCTTACAATAATATGTATACACCGTACCGCCCTTATAATGGGTATTATCAAAGGCCGGGGCTCAGAAGATTATTTAAAACAATTAAAAATAATAACGGTGCTCTAACCGGTTTTACCCCGCCAACAACCTATCAAGACCCTTATTTTAATAACTTTTCTATGCCCTATCCGCCTGCAAACAGCTACTATACTACCACCACAGGCAGCAACGGCAATTTTACAAATCTTTTCTCAAACGGGCAGTCAGGGTCTGAAACTTATTATGATGACGGCAGATACAGAAAGAATTTAAGTTCGTCTTCAGGCGGCTGCAGCGTTCAGGTTATTAATTAATTCCGCAAATTGAGCCTGCAATTTAAATTTTATCCATCCAATCATGGGAAAATTCATACTGCCCGCTTACATAACCGCTTGATGAAGCTTGCGTCTTTTGAACTTTATCATAATTTGATGTTTCATTTGCTTTTTTGATTTCATTTGCCGCAGGTGCGGTTAAAGAGCCGAAGCCTGATGTATAGTTCGCGCTTTTTGCAAATTTTGAATAATTCACAGCTCCTTTTTTGATAAAATTATCGGAAGGAGCTTTTGGCGTTTCCGCTCCTGAAGCTTTTGCAGCCTTTGCAGCTTTTGAAGCATCCCATTTTTGCTGAACTTTTGCTCCGGCATTTGATGCGGCCGTTCTGGCACTTTTAACGATACCGTCTGTTTTTACGCTATTTTTAACATCCGTATATATTTGGGTGCCTTTATAGCCTGAATTATTAGTATTTATTTTTATTTTACCGTCTACTTTGGTAAAGCCTCTGCCGCCGGTTACAGTATCTTCCGCAAAGGCTTTCAAGGTATTTCTGCCATTTTCAAGCATTCCCTTAGCACCTTTTGCACTGCTTTTTGTAACACTGCTCATAGCAGAGCCCTGAGTTGACTTCATTGCTTTCATTCCGGCTTTTGCGCCAACCACTGAAACGCCGACCTGCAGAGCGGAGGCACCTATATCCTGAAATGCTGCTTTTGCTTCGGCATCTGTGGCATTAGGGTCATTATATAATTCAACCGCTTTACCTACGGCCTTTGCGCCTTTATATACCCCTGTTGCAGCACCTACTACGCCAAGACCTACGGCAAGCGGCGGACACAATGTGCAGGCTACCGTAGTTGCTGCTGCAACTACAAGCTTTTTGGGGTCCGTTACTATATCTTTTACCGTGTTAACCACAGCCTTTCCTGCACCTTTAAGGGTATGCAGAATAGCACTTCCTATGCCTATACGGCCATCATCTTCTCCGTCATCACATTTATCTGAGAATTTTGAACCGCTTTCAGCGGGCACATTGTCATTATTTGATGAACTTACCTGTGTTGAAAAAGTTTGCGATTGTGTTTGAAGATTATCGCTAACTCCGCCTGTTGAAGAATTTTCAAACATCCAGACAGGAGCATATTCATCATTTGAAGGACAGCTTTGAACAGCACTGCCTGTTTTTTGGCGTGCAAGTTCAGATGGGGGTGTTGATGTGATTGAATTTAACATAGGAATTCTCTCTTTTTTTTAAAAGTAAATAAGGTTAAAATGCGGTAATTCTTGCGTTTTAAAACGCTTTTTTCTCTTAATATCTCTCTTATATATATTAAGTATATTTTTCATAAAAAATTGCCTTTTTTATGAAATTTTTGTTAATATTTTTTAAAGTTTATCTGTATTACTGCCTTTAGACAGCAAAAAACCGGGCAATACCCGGTTTTTTAATTTAAAGATTTTGTTTTATTTTAAAATAATTCCTGCAATGCTTGTTCTGCGGTTTTAAGTACGCCTTCCAATTCTTCATGCTGAGTTTTCCAGCTTGCGAATGCTTCGGTATCTTGTGCACTTGGTTTTCTTCCCCAGGAAGCATTAACGTTTTGTTGTGCATCAAATTGCGCTTGAGACCTCTTTAAAATTTCTGCTTCCGGTGCACTCGTTGTTGATGCCGGTGTTGTTGTTTTGGGCGTTGTTTTTGGCACTTTGTAATCAAAATTCATTTCGAATTGGCCGTCAGCACCCTCAATACACATATCTGTAGTATTTATTTCAGGTGTTTTATAATTGGGATTTATCTCAAATTGTCCATTTGCACCTTCGATATACAAGTCGGTAGTGTTTACTTTTGCCTGTTGAACTATCTTATCAACATTTGCCTGCGGTGTTTGCGATTCTAAAATTTGTTGCGCCTGTTGTTGAGCTTTTAAATCTGCGGTTTGCTGTAATTTTGAAACTAATTCTTGTCTGGTCTGCTGCTGTTTGACTGTATAATCATAGTTTGCTTGAGCCTCTCTGACAAGTTCCTGTCCTGCCTTATAATCTCCTTTTGTAAGAGTTCTGCTGTCAACACCCTCTTGAAGCATTTGCTGTGCCGTTTCTAATTCGGACTGCGCCTGTTCTAACGTAAGATTTTTCTGTGTAACTTCTGTTTTTGAATTTGTTCTCACTTTTACTTCTGCATCGGCGCGGCTTGCCTGCCAGTTATCTCCATTTTTGACAGAATTGGTTTGTCCTGTTTGGCCTGATTGCTGCGTGCCTGATTTTCCGCCCTTAGGATTGCAATATGCATTGCGGTTAGCCTGATATGTTGAAAGCTCATCAGGTGTCAGGCTGGCTTTCTGTGATTTTGTTAGTTTAGTTGCTCCGCTTATATCATGCCCGCTCCCGCTTGTATTAGCATTTGACGATGCAGCATTTCCCTGTCCGGAAGCCGGCTGCTGATTTTATCCTGCCTGCTGCTGTCCTTGCGCAGCATTGTCAACATCCGTTACCGTCTCAGGTGTGTCAGGTGCCGCTTCCGCATCCGGTGCGGTATTAGCCTCTGCACCTGCTGCTGCTGCACTTTTTCCTGTTAATTTTCCAAAAGTTTGTTTTCCTGAAGATACAGTATCTGAGCCAAAGGCACGTACTTTTTCACCAAAGCCTACTTTTTCTCCGGCCTTTGCCTTTGATGCCAATTTATTCATTTCGCTGCCGGCTCTGCCTTTCATTGTTTTCAAACCGCCAAATACTGCTGTTGCTGAAAGGCCTGTTGTAAGCACACCTGAACCTATCTGTTCAAGGGCCGCTTTTGCTTCGCCGTCTGTTCCGTCCGCTGAATTTGCAATTTCACTTGCTTTAGAGATACCGCCTACTACATCAACTGCACCTTTTGCAAGGCCTAAAACACCGCCTATAACAGCAATCGGGGCACCGAGAGGTGTGGCACATAATAGAGCACCGCCTGCAACTGCAGCAAGCGGAAGGAAATTACCCTTGGCAGCTTCGGTAAATGGTGCTGTTACCATATTTTTTGCTGATTTTAATATACCCTTGCCAACACTTTCCATTGTTTCGCCAAATCCAAGCTTGCCGTCATCTTTGCCATCGGTGCAGGCATAATCCACATCGATTTTTTCAGCCTTGCTGCCTTTATCGGCATAAATTGAAACATTGTCCTCTTCTGAATTTGGTTTTACGGCCGTATTATTTGCCTGCACATAATAAGCAGACCCATAATTGGCATCAACAGGGTTAGTCATTGACATGTTTTCTCTCCAAATATTTTATCTCTCTTATATTTTTATAAAGTGTTTCTTTTTATAAAAATTGCTCAAAAAGTATATAAATTTTATTACAATCAGGATATAATAAGGATTTTCAGGGTTAATTTTTCTTAACAATTCTTCTTTTATCAAATTTTTTTTCATACTATAATTTTATCCATAAACTGTTATGGAA
>CAQTPN010000170.1:0-3689 GCA_948888345.1 uncultured bacterium
ATTCTTCAAGCTTAAATCCTAATGAAGAATTAACAATTGTATTTTAATTAATGCGATTTTTAAAAAGTGCTTCTTGATTTTTTCAAGGGGCACTTTTATACTTAATAATTGTTTATAAACTAGCAATTTTTTTAGTTTTAATGTTTTTTGAATGTATGGTATCAAGTGTGTATGGAAATTATAATTATCAGGTAAATCAAGGGTATTATCAATATCCTCAGCCGTTTCCGGTGCAATATTCCACGGCGGCACCCAAATATGTGGCTCCATATCCTGCAAATTACGGATATCCTGCACAATCTTTTTATATAGTGCCTCCGAATTATAACATGATGCCTGCTCAAAATATGGTAAGAAGCCCCCGGGCAGATGTTTTTCAGAAAAGTTCAAATAATATTCAGCAGGTAAATACAAATACGCCTGTTATTCAGACTTCAAAAACTCCTAAGGCTAAACTCAGCCTGTTTTTTATAAATGATATGCATGGCCATTTTGATAATATGTCAAATATTCTTGGTGCTTCCATGCAGTTTGATAAAACAATGAAACAAAAAACCGGGGTGGATTCAATAAAGCTTTCTGCCGGAGATAACTACACAGGAGGCGATGTTGAACGCAATAAATTAATGATGAGCTTCCTCGATTATATAGGGGTAGAAGCTTCTGCTGTCGGCAATCATGAGTTTGATGCCACCGCAAGTGAATTTTATAATATTGCAAATTCAGCAAAAGTGAAATTTTTGGCTGCAAATGCCAATGTGCCTCAGGGAAGTAAATTTTATGATAATGTTTCAAAATCAGCTGTTATTCAAAAAGATGGCGGAACATACGGTGTTGTCGGCTTAATGCCGTTTGACCTTGAAACTGTTGCAAGTAAAAAAGAGGCACTTGAGGGCATAAAGCCATATAATCTTGAAGAGTCTGCAAAACTTGTTCAACAGGAGATTGACAAATTAAGAGCTCAGGGTATTAATAAAATTATTCTGCTCTCCCATATAGGAATTGACCAGGATAAGAAGATTATACCTATGCTTGATGGTGTAGATATTGTTCAAGGCGGCCATTCACACAATTTAACGCCTGAGTTAAAAGAGGGCGAAAATATACTAAAAAGCAAATCCGGCGAGCCTGTAGTTCTTGTTCAGGCCGGTGAAAACGGTAAATATGCGGGCATTTTGGATGTTGATTTTGATGAAAACGGCATTATAACCACAGCTTCTCTTGATGTTGAGCATGCTGAATTAGAAAAAAGCCCTGTTTTAGAACATATTAAAACATCTGTTCTCGGTAAATCTCCGCAGGTGGCTATCTTGAAGGGGGTTGATCCGACGCCTGAAAATCGAAGAATTGTTCCCTGTGCTTGGACAAATTTCCTTGCTGACGGGATGAGAAATGAATTAAATACCGATGTTGCATTTGTAAATGCTGCAAATATGCGCAAAGTGCCAAAGCTTGGTATTCTGACGGAAAGAGATATAACAGAAACTACCCCTTTAAAAAATACGCTTATGGTTTCAAATATGACAGAAAAAGAAATTGTAAGAGTTGTAAAAGATGCTGCAAAAATGAGCCTGCCGCATTCAACCGGTGAGCCGGGGATTATGCATGCAAGCGGCCTTACATATAAGGTAACGTCTGACGGTGATTTATTGGAAATGAATTTTGTGGATAAAAACGGCAATAAAACGCCGATTGATGTAAATAATCCAAGGGATGATAAATTTTACACGGTAGCACATGATACTTTTGTGGCGGAGCCCAGGGAAAATATGGAATATCCCGGAATGGCAATTACTGCTCATAAAAATCAGAATGTTCAACAATTCAATTTTGACAAAGATAAAACCGCCGCAGATTACATTAAAAAGCTTTCAAACAAGGATGAACTTGAAATAAAGGACGATTTTAGAATTCAAATCGTTGAAAAAGACGGGTCTTTAAGAACTTTAAACAGAGGGCAACAACCGGCAGAACCTGTAAAAGGAACAACTCAAGCTTAATTTAAATTAAACACTTCAGGCGGCATTTAAGCTTACTATAAGCATTATAGTTCCTATTATCCAGCAGTAAAATGCAAAACCTTTCAGGCTGAATTTTTCTAAGAATTTCATAAAAAATTTAATGCAAAGAAAGCCTGTAACAAAAGACATAATGCACCCTGCAGCTATTGCTTTAAAATTAAAGGTTTGAATTTCCGCAATATTCAATTCTAAGAGCGGGTAAATCATTGAGGCAAGGATTATGATGGGCACACTTAATATGAATGAATATCTTGCAGCTTTAATCCTGTCAAGCCCGTTATAGATACCCGTTGCAATAGTAAGGCCGGAGCGGGATAATCCCGGAAAAACAGCAAGCCCCTGCGCTATTCCTATAAAAATTGAGGTTTTATAGTCCATTTTTTTATCCGGCTTCTTTAATTTTTCTGATAAGAAAAGGATTGCTCCGGTAAATAATAGTAAAATTGAGACTATAGCAGGGGTTTCCGTTAATTTATGAGCAATATCTTTTATAAAAAACGCGATAATGCAGGTTATAAGCGTTGAAATTATTACAAAAATACAGGTTTGAAATTCGGGCGTTGTGTAATTTTTATTTTTGATACCGCAAAAAAAGCCTGTAATAAGGGTTTTTAGGTCATCAAAGAAGAATATTATAACGGCAAGCAGGCTTGACAGGTGAATTAAAATATCAAAGAAAATTTCTTCGCTGCCGACATTTTGAAAGCTTGTGCCGGTTAAAATTTTATATATGGTTGATGTGAATACAATATGAGCCGAGCTTGATATCGGCAAAAATTCGCTTATTCCCTGCGCTGCGCCCATTATTGCAGCTTGAATTGTATGCATTTTCTATCCTTTTTAGCCTGCTTAAGGCAGTGTTAAACTATTTCAAAATATGAAGCACATGAGGTTGGGGTTTCCCAAACGCTTACTTTGCTTACATTTGGAATTTCACATTTTATTTTTTCGTACAAAAATTTTGATATAATTTCAGAACTGGGCGAAACGTTTTCAAATTCAGGGAGAGTGTTTATATCGGTGTGGTCTAAATATTTTACGATTTCATTTACTTTTCTTTTTAAGATTTTAAAATCTATTAAAATATTTGATTTATCAAGAATTTCCCCTTGAACGTATACTTCTACTTTCCAGTTATGTCCGTGCTGGTTTTCGCATTCGCCTTTATAGTTTAAAAGGTGATGTGCAGATGAAAAATGTGTTTCAATTTTAACTTCAAACATAGGATAATCTTAGCATAAAAAGAAAAAATATTAAATAAAATGTCATTACAAGTGACAGGCGGGAGTGTGACAATTTATATCAAATCAGTTAAATGCCTCTGGATTGCTTCGCTAACGCTCGCAATGACATACGGTTGCCCATGTCATTGCGAGGGAGCCTTTGGGCGACCGCGGCAATCCAGTACATTAATTTTTATTTATTGCTTTCTATCTTTGAATTCAATGTCGTAGCCTAAAATATCGGCTATGAGCTTAATTTCACGATAGGGGATGGTTTCTGTGCGAATTTTTTTCGCTAAATTATCCCCGGTGTATTTTTTATTTAATCTTTTACCTAATTCTTGTGCAAGTTTTGCTTGTGTCCAGCATCTTTTTGCAAGAAGAATTTTTATTTCCGTGCTTATGCTTTCATCTATACTCATAAGTGAAATTATACACTTTATAG
>CAQTPN010000170.1:3699-4248 GCA_948888345.1 uncultured bacterium
ATATAATAGAACTTATAAGTCGTAAATAATAAATATAAGTAAAGAAAAGCAGGTTAAAAATATGATTATTGAAGAATGCAGGCATGACAAAAGTAAGGTTCTAATCAAAAAGAAAGAACTTGAGAAACTTCATTTTAAGCTTATTTATATAGGAGAATTTATATACGTTCTTCAAATGGCTCTTGATAATCAAGACCAGCCAAATGCCGATACCACGCCCTATGCCTCCCTTACCTCATTTATAAGAAAAGAACTCATCACTGTCACTAATGAATTTAATTAGTTTTTTCCTTGTGCTTCCATTTTCTTGCGCCGATAAGTGTTGCAGGACAGGCTGCTCCTCTGGACTCTCCGCCTATAACTATATTTTTGTCATTAACTTCAATGCTTCTTGTGCAATAATCTTTAGTTTTTGTGCCGTAGGCATTTTTTACTTTGTATGTTCCCTGGCTCCAAACATAAAGATTGTGCCCTGCAATTGTTCTTTGTTTGTCGGGGTATCCCCATACGGCAATCACATCATCAATTTTTTTACCATCCCAGCTTTTG
>CAQTPN010000171.1 GCA_948888345.1 uncultured bacterium
TTCCCTACACGACGCTCTTCCGATCTACATCGGCATACAATTTTCGTGCTATATTTTGCTTGATTGATGTTAATACGATAACCGGAGTTTTAGAGTGAGTTTTTTGTTCCTGCAGTTTGCTTACAAATTCCACACCTGTTAAATTTGGCATTTCATGGTCTGTAATTATTAAATCAAAATGAGTATTTTCTGTAAGCTTAAGTGCTTCTTCCGGATTGCCGCATGCTTCAACTTTATAACCGCAGTTTGCAAGAATACTTTTTTGAAGAGTTCTTGTTGTCAAAGAATCGTCAAGTACAAGAATTTTCTTTTTGGCGTTTGCCTCAAGGGCGCGTACTTTTGTTGAAGGAATAATGTTTGTGCTTGCTTTTCTTGAAAGGGTTGTGTTTAAAATATCGGTCATATTTAATATTAAGCACATTTCCCCGCTTGCAAGGGTTGTAATGCCTGCAATATTTTTAACTCTAAATAACGGAGGGGATAATTTTTTATGTAAAATTTCCTGGTCTCCGATTAATTTTTCTATAATTATTCCAAGACGGGAGTTTTCGCTTTCAATAATAACCAGAGTATACTTTTCTGCTTCACGCGGTTTGTTTTCAAGCTCTAAAATTTGAGACAGTGTGTAAACTTGCACTACTTCGCCATTATGGATGTAATGATTCTTCCCATCCCTTATAAATACATCATTCGGGTCAATTCTTAAAACTGTTTGGATTGATGAAGCAGGGAGTGCGTATAACTGGCCCTGTTCCATAATAATAAATGTTTTAAGGGTAGCCATTGTGGTTGGGAGCTCCATTGTAACAAGAGTCCCTTTATTTAGCTCGGAATATACATCAATTCTTCCGTTCAGTTGGGAAATTTTTGTATGAACTATATCAAGCCCAAGACCGCGTCCTGAAAGTTCCGTAACTGTATCTCCCGTTGAAAATCCGGGGTAAAATATCAAATTTACCACTTGCTCTTCCGGAAGAGAATCAATTTCAGATTGAGTAAACAGTTCTTTTTCAACAGCTCTCTGCTTAATTTTTTCCACATTAATGCCTTTGCCGTCATCTTTAATATTTATAATGATTTTGCTTTCTTTTTGAATGGCCTGGATTATGATATTTCCTACTCTGTCTTTGCCTAATTTTTCTCTTTCATCAGGTAATTCTATGCCATGGTCAATGGAATTTCTTATTATGTGCATAATCGGGATTTTTATATCTTCAATAATCTTTTTATCGGCAGAAACATCTGCACCTTCTATTTTAAAATCAATCTCCTTTCCTTTATCTTTTGCAATATTATGAACCATTCTCGGGAAAAGTCCGAATACGGTAGACAAAGGCAGGATACGCATGTTTTTAACCATTGATTCAAGCTCATCAGAGGTTGAGTACAATTTGGAATTATTTTCCTGTAATTGTTTCATCAGAGTATCAATACTTTTTATAAGAGCGTTCATTCTCTCAAAATTGGCCCCGTGAAGTGAAATAAGCTGTTTATTGTATCCCATAAATGACTGCATGTTACGGATGGCTTCTTCGCCGCTTTGCTGTGAGAGGTGTTTTTTATCAAAAAATTTCATATAATAGCCGATTTTATGATAATTTTTTTGCCATTCTACAAAATCATTTTGAATACTTTTTGCAAGGCTTAAAAGTTCTCTTGTTTTAATTCTTGTAACAATTAAATCTCCGATTTGATTTACAAGCTGGTCTAATTTGCCCGAATCTACCCTTAAAGTTTTAATTGCCGTGGTATCAAAGTTTACAAGCCAATCATTAGAACTTAATTGCTGCATTTTTATTTTTGTTTTACTTTTTTTATTTTGAATTGCAGGCTTGCTGTTTAGCGAAAATTGCACCATTTGTTCAATAATTGCAGCCTTCTGGTCTAAAAGTTCAATATCATCGGATATATCTTTAAAGGAATTTTTAGAAAAGTTTTTTTCAATTATTTTTCCTGCAGTTTCAACAATTTCTTTTGTAATTCCGATTGTATCTTTATCAAACGGAGCATTGTTGTTTTCATATATTGCAATAATTTTAAGAATTGTAACGAAAATCTTTTTAAAATTCTCCTCTTCAATTCTTGAAATTGTTTCGTTTATTAGGCTTTTTATCTCTGCCAGATTGATTTTATTTTCCAAAAGAGTGGGAACTTTTTTTGAAATATTTTTAATTAATTCAAGAAGCTCTGCATCTTTTAGCTTATTAATAGGGGTTGTTTCTTTTGGCTCTTCGTTTTTAAATGCTCTGGGCTCTTCAGATACAAGCTTATATGCATTTTCGTAATAATTCTTAACTTTTATGTCTTCATTTTTGCAAACTTCATTAAAATATTGAATAAGACCGTTTATTTCAAGATTTAAATCAATAATTATTGTATCTTTTGCGCTGTAGGTGTCTTTATTTTCTGAGGATATTTTTTCCACAATATCGGTGATTTTGCGCGCAATTTTATCCATATCGTTAAGACCGATTTCAAAAAGAATATTTGATAATTTTTTAAGTATCGGAGTGATGTCGGAAACTTGACTAAAGTCATTATCCTGTGCGCATTTAGAATATATAAAGATAATTCCTGTAAGGCAGTCTTCAATATTATCAAGGTTTTTTAATACTTTTTTCTTTGTTTCGGAAAATTTAACTGCTTCTGTTTCCTGGCTCTGGGGTATGTTATTTCCATCTTCTGCCGGCTGTGCTATTTTTACAAGCTTTTCAATGTAGGTGTTTACTTCATCCGTTATATATTCGCTTCTTTGTTCAAGTGTTTTTTCAATCAGGGTTGAAATAAATGCCAGAGATGATGATATGGTATCTGTTATATAGGTATCCGGAACAAGTTTTTCTTCTTTTACAAGCCCCAGAATATCTTCAATTTTATGAGCGATATTTTGTATGCCGTTAAAACCGAGCATTCTGGCAGAGCCTTTCAAACTATGGGCATCTCTGAACAGCTGCATTGCAATTTCAGTGTTTTTTGGTTTTTTTTCCAAAATAAGCAGATTTTTGTCCATAGATTGTAATATTTCCCCGCTTTCCTGCTGGAAAATATTTAAAATCTCATCAAGTTCTTCCTGTAAAAATTCCATTTAATTTATCCGGCTTTATCTAATGTTTTCCGTCATACTTAGCTATTTTAAACTATTCATCCAAAACACTTGTTTTGAATGATTTTGTAAGCGTATGCAGGTTTTCAATATTTTTATAATTTTCTTCCGTTATTCTAAAATTGGCTTCAAGCATATCCGTTAATTCTTTTATGTAGCTGCCTGTATTTTGTGTATCTTTTTTCAGCTTATCGGATGAGGCTATTATTTCATTTACGCTTGTGGATATTTCATTCATAAAACCGATTAACTGTTCGATGTTTGAACCTATGCTATGAGCTAAATCAATACCTGATTCAATTTCTTTTGTACCCTCTTCCGTTGCCATAACGGTTGAATTTGTTGTCTGCTGGATATCTGTGATTAAAGAAGTTATTTTTGTTGTAGCCTGTTTTGATTCATCTGCAAGTTTTCTGATTTCACCTGCAACAACAGCAAAGCCCTTGCCGTGCTCACCTGCTCTTGCAGCTTCAACTGCTGCGTTTAAGGCAAGCAGGTTTGTTTGCTCCGCAATATCTTCAACAACGCCGATTGTAGATGAAATTGACTGGATAAATTCAGATAATTCAAGGATTAATTCTGCAA
This sequence comes from uncultured bacterium, assembly GCA_948888345.1. GTDB lineage: Bacteria > Cyanobacteriota > Vampirovibrionia > Gastranaerophilales > Gastranaerophilaceae > MGBC122484. The sequence continues at coordinate 3,689 of CAQTPN010000171.1, forward strand.
TTGTCTGAATTTTGTGCCTTATTGCGAACATTTTTTCAATATTGGCTTTAACTGCAAGATGCTCTGTATTGGTAAAATCAAGTGAATCGTGAGTTTTGGCTTGAGTTTTATTGATAACCTCATTCATTGAGGCTATATATTCTTTAAGATTTTCTAAAAGGGAGACGACATTTGTTATTTTTGCAAAAGACAGATTTATATTCTCTTTCTGGTTATTTGTTGTGGTTTCAATCTTTTTTGTTTCATCATCGGTCTGGTCAATTACATCAAATACAACATTATCTATACTTTTTTTCAATTGCTTTTTTGTAAATTCAAAAGTGAGCAATGAAAGTATAAACAGGAATACAATGGTTACGGCCATTAATGTTGTATCAAGCTCCGCATATTCAAAAACCATATATAAAACCAGAAATATTACAAACAATACAATTATATCGAATGTGCTTTTCTTTGTGAGTTCGTTTGTCAGAGTGTTTCTTTTCTTTTCATCTTTAAACATATTTCCCCTTTTTCAAAAAATA
>CAQTPN010000172.1 GCA_948888345.1 uncultured bacterium
TTTAGAAAAAATGACCCCGAAATGGCAGCATCGTTTTTTAACCTGGGGTATTCTCGTTGCGGTATTCGGGATGAGATTTTTATTTCCCGTAATAATTGTTTCGATATTTTCTAAATTAAGCCTTATAAAAACAATTCATCTTGCGCTTGAAGATGTTAATCAATACACGCACTATCTTCATATTGCCCATGCGCCTCTGGTTGCCTTTGGCGGGGCATTTTTGATGATGGTGGGGCTTGAATTCTTCTTTAATGAAAATAAAACTCCCTGGATTAAGGCAATTGAAGAAAAACTTATTAATATAAAAGCAAAGTATTTAGATATTATATTAACCGTTATTTGCATATTTTTGACTCAATTTGCTCTGCCTGATGAAACAAGGTTTAGCGTTGTAATTTCAGGGCTTATTGGTATTGTTACATATTTAATTGTAAAAGCTTTGTGTACCATCCTGGAAAAAAGCCAGCAAAAAACTTTGGAAAACGGAATAAAAGGTGCTGCAACAGGCGGCTTTATGATGTTTTTGTACCTTGAATTAATTGATGCATCATTTTCTTTGGATGGTGTTTTAGGAAGCTTTGCGATAAGTAAAGATATTATCATTATTACAATTGGTCTTGCTATAGGTGCTATGTTTGTAAGAAGCTTAACCCTTCTTCTTGTTGAAAAGAAAACTCTAAAAACTTACATATATCTTTCATCCGGTGCTCATTATGCAATTTTGGCTCTTTCCGTTATTATGTTTGTTTCAACTTTCCATGAACTTCCTGAAATTGTAACTGGTTCACTCGGGCTTTTATTTGTGGGTTCAAGCTTTATATCTTCATTAATTGAAAATAAGAAAAATGACCACACCTGCCGTATTGAATAATTAAAGAATAAAAATTAACGGCAAAAAATTTTGTTTTCATGTTTTTTACATGTAAAATTGTGAGGTTTTGTTAGGAAAGAGTTGATTTTATGAAAATAAGCGGAATTTTACCGTACACATCGGGCAGATTTAATAATACTCCTGCTTTTTTGGGAACTAAATATTCCTTAAGTATCAAGCCTGATGTTACGGGTGAAGAATATAAAAGGCAGCAGGCAGAGCTTGATAAAGAGGCAAATCAGGCTGAAAGAGCAAGGCAAAGAGGAGTAAATGTTCCAAAATATAAGATAAAAAAAGATGAAGATTCTGAACATGTAAAACAGATAAGGTATGAAACCGCAGGTGATATTCCTGATGTAAATAATAATCCCATAAGGCATAAGCATTTTAAAAATCTGTTTAAAAACCTTTACTATCTTGACAGAGCCGGAATTTTTCATAATGACCTTGATAAATCCCATGTATTTTTTCAAGATGACGGGAATGTTGAAATTGATTGTTTCAGATATTCTCTAAATTTTTATAAAGGCTACAATAACCTTAAAGGCAATGATGGCAGCATCAGAACTCCTGAATTTATGTTTCCTTCAAATGAAGATACATTTAAAGAACATTGTCTTGGAGAATATGTAGGCAAACTGAATGAAGACAGAAGATATGATTTTGTAAAAGATTATCTTGAACAAAGAAGCAATTACCATGCAAGGCGTGGCGATTTGCTTGTAAACAGGGGCTTTCATTTGAATAATAAAGCTGTTCAATATGAGGATATCCAGGCGGAAGTATTTTTGCATCCCTCAAATCAGGTTGTAAACTATGAAATAAAAAAACTCGATAATTATGCCCTTAAAAGAGAAGCTTTCACGGAATGGGATGAAGGCGGCGGGGCATGCGGCCATAAAATAAGCCCTGAAAGGCGTTTTAATGCTATTTTATTAAATCTTGAATGTCTTGAAGATGCAATAGATATGAGAAATGAAGCGGAATATTTATCAAGATGCGCTGAAAGCAAGGCTGAAAGGAAATATTTTGAATTTGAAACAGAGTGCGCTAAAAAGCGTGTGGATAATTTGTACAATGATACAAAAGGTATGGGAGAATGGAATTTTAACGATTTCAACAGCGGAATATATTTAGGAAGTCAGGATGAAAAGGAATTTTTCACTTTCTTATTTGATGAAGTTAATCCGAATGATATATTCCCCGATATAAGAGAAATTAAAGAATTCTACACAGCCCTTGCCAAAAGATGGAATCCTGAATTGAACAGTAATTATAAAACTGAATTTGAAGCACGATAAAATTGTTAAGTTTATTAAAGAAAATATGTACAAAAATTTAAATTTACGCAAAAAATATTCATTTTCTATTTTATAATGATACAAGTTGGAACAAGTTTATCTTGAAATGGAAAAGGTTTAATATATTATGCATATAGCACCCGTAAGCTTTACCGGACAAACAAAATACCTTTATGGTTACGGCACAAGTAAAGAAGAAAGATATCGTGATTTAGATAAAGAATTGAAACAGGCCTGGACTGCAAGAAAAGAAGGAATAGACGCTGCACCGAATTATATGGCACTGCCTATTATGAATAAAAAAGGGCAGGAATTAAGCTTTAAATATATTGTTAACGGTGAACCCGCAAACGTTAAAGATAATCCGATAAGTGAAACTCATCTTAAAAATTTGTTTACAAATTTCTATAAATTAGAAAAGATAGGGCTTTGTCATAAAAGCTTGTCTCAAAATAATGTATTCTATGATGACAAAGGCAAGGTAGAGATAGGCTCTATGAAAAACGCGCAGCCTTTTGTAGAAATGAAAGACGGCGGATATATCCATGAAGAGGATTATAACCTCCCAAGCTGTGCTTTCCCTTCAAATGCAGACAGCTACGAGCTAAATGGCCTCTGCTATTATATTGCTGATTTTGATGACGATAATGAAGAGATTGATTTTGTAAGAAAATATCTTCAGCAAAAAAGTGTTTACCATGATGTGCGTGCAGATTTTCTTGTAAATCAGGGGTTTTCTGCCGCAAGCCCTACTGTAGTGATGGAAGATATAAAAAGCATTGTTTTTGATAATCCGTCAGATGAAGTTGTAGAATATACAAAAGATAAACTCGAACTTTTTGCTTTAAATAAAGAAGCAAAACACTTATGGTATAAGGGAAATAAATTTGTTAACGGTAAAGCAAAGCCAAAAGAGCGTTTTGCATCTGTTATTTTAATGCTTGAAGCTTTAAGATTATCTGCAAGTTTAAATAAAAGAACAAAAGAACTTTCTGAAACTTCGGATAATGATGCAGAAAGTTATTATTTTGCACTTGAAAATGAATATTTAAAATCGCTCGAAGCGGAAATTTTTAACGATGTACAGATATATGGCGATGATAATTTCTGCTGTCCCCAATACGGTAAATCAAAAGGACTTTTCTTAGGCTCTAAAAAAGACAGGAAATTTTTCAATGATATTATTGAAGGTATGAAGCTGGATGACCCGTTCTTTAAAACGGATAATGAAATCAATATGCTTGTAAAATTATACAAGGGGTTAACAAATAGCTGGTCGCCCGCTATGAATGATATCCACGGCAGAGATTTTGAACTTAATGTTATTTCAGGACACTCTGGCTAGTTTTTTATGGGCAGAGCGATAAAATTATAAATCTATTTTTGATACATCAACAAGTTCTGTTAATTTGATATTGAGAGCGTTTGCAATTTTATCCAAAGTTTCAATTGTGGGGTTGCTTTTGCCAAGCTCAATAATGCCTATTGAATTTTTGCTTAAATCTGAAAGTTCGGCAAGTTTTTCTTGAGAAATTTTCATCTTAATTCTCAAGACCCTTATTTTTAACCCTATTTTTTCATTTAAATTTAAACTTGCCATACACCCATTATACTAGGATATTGACATATTATAGACAACCAATTATAATGTGTATATACTATTAAACTTGTCAAAAAGGAATAATCATGAAAAATATTAACGAAACTAAAAAGCCCTATCTTGAAAAATTATATAAAGACCTGCAATCAATCTATACACTGATTGAAATTGAGCAGGAAGCCCTTAATACGTGCTGTGAAAATGAAAAAGACCCCACCCACATTATAACTCTTTCAGATATTATCTTGAAGAAATTTAAAACTACCCTGAAAGAATTTGAAATAATCGCAAAATAAAACCCCATTGCAAAATGTAAAACTTTACAAAATAAGTTCAAGCCTCCCCGTAGATGAAATTTAGACACAAAAAATTTGTCGAAGACGGGACTTGAACCCGTACAGATTGCTCCACACGCCCCTCAAACG
>CAQTPN010000173.1 GCA_948888345.1 uncultured bacterium
TTAATAATGAATTTCTTGATAGCGAGACTACTAAAAAATTAATTGAAAGATATTTAAATTATTTAATATTTAACTTTTTAAATGTTAAACATTTTAAATTTAAAGATTTAAAATCCGCACCTTATTTTGTAAAATCGTCCATCCATAAAAGAATGCTTAAAGGGAATGATTTAGGGGCTGATATTCAAACCTGGCTTGATGAAATGAGCCTTGGAACTTATGAAATTGTTCCTGTATTCAACATTGAAAAAATTGAAGAAATTAAAGATGACGACAGATTTTTATTAAGAATATTTGCCAAAAATAAAAAAACAAAAGAAGTATTTAAACTTGAAGATTTAAATGATGCTGATAAGACCATAATTGAAAAGCAGATAAACTGGGCTACAAAATATATCGAGGACCTTGAAGATACAAGCTTGGAATTGGATTTATCCGGTGTTTATAAAATGATTACCCAGATAACATATTATCTTGCGCAGGCGGATATGGAAGTTAATCTTCCAAAGGGTATGGATAATATCATAATCCCCAGAGCATCTATTAATGCGAGAGTTAAGCAAAAAAGAATTGCTGACCTTCAAGATATTATGAATATGTCGAATAATTCTACAATTTCTCTTGATGAAATTATGGATTTTTCAATAGAAGTAGCACTTGGAGATGATGAAAAGATTTCAGCGGAAGAGTTCCAGAAACTTACGAAAGATACAAACGGACTTATTCAATATAAAGATAAATATATCTTAATTGATAAAGAGGAAACGGAAAAACTTCTTGAAAGATTAAAGAAAAAGCCTGATTTTGTGATGAATAAGATGGAATTATTGCATCACAGTTTATCGGGTAAAATTGACGAATACGATTTTGACTATGATGAAGCCTTTGCAAAGGTTATAAGCAGCTTTACAAAGGTTGAAGATATTGAGCTTCCAAAAGAATTAAGCGGAGTTTTAAGGCCGTATCAGGAAATCGGCTTCAGATGGCTTTATACAAACGTTAATAAAGGTTTCGGCTGTTGTATAGCAGATGATATGGGGCTTGGTAAAACAGTTCAGGTTATAAGTTTGATTTTAAAATTAAAGGAAGAAAACAAGCTTAAAAAACCGGTGGTTGTTGTGTGCCCTACAACGCTTCTCGGGAACTGGGAAAGGGAATTTGAAAATTTTGCCCCGCATTTAAAAGTTTATACATACCACGGATTTAATCGTGAATTTTCACTTGAGTGCGACGTTGTTTTAACAACTTATGCAATTTTAAGAATTGATATTGAAGAGTTTAAAAAGCACAATTGGAACCTTGTTGTAATTGATGAAGCACAGAATATTAAAAATCCTAATACTTCTCAAACACAGGCTGTTAAATCAATTAAGGCTGATATGAAAATCGCTATGACGGGTACTCCTGTTGAAAACAGATTATCAGAGCTCTGGAGCATATTTGATTTCATAAATAAGGGATATCTGGGCTCTATAAATGATTTTGGCAAAAATTATTCCGTTCCGATTGAAAGATTTAAAGAAACCCAAAGGGCGGAAAAGCTTAAAAGGGCTATTTCTCCGTTTATGTTAAGACGTCTTAAAACAGATAAGATGATTATATCAGACCTTCCTGAAAAAGTTGTATTGGATGAATTTTGTTATTTAACAAAGCCGCAGGCTGCTTTATATGAAAGAGTTTTAAACCAGTCAATGCAGGAGGTGCAAAATGCAGGCACGGGCATCAACAGGCGCGGTGCTATATTTAAATTAATAACATCTCTAAAACAAGTTTGTAACCATCCTTACCATTATTTAAAACATGGTGATATGGGGCGCGGCGCATCAGGTAAAACTGAAAAATTGATGTCAATTTTGACCAATATTTTAGATAATGATGAAAAGGTGCTGATTTTTACCCAGTATAAAGAAATGGGTTCAATTTTAGAGAAAATTATTGCGGATGAATTTGATACTAATCCTTTATTTTTCCACGGCTCTTTGAATGTTAAAGCAAGAGAAGAGATGATAAGGGAATTTTCAGAAGAGATAAACAGAAAAATTATGATTTTATCTCTTAAAGCAGGCGGTTTAGGATTAAACCTGACATCAGCAAGCAATGTTATCCATTATGATTTATGGTGGAATCCTGCAGTTGAAGACCAGGCAACGGATAGAACCTATCGTATCGGACAGGATAAAAATGTTATGGTGCACAGGTTTATAACACTTTCAACTTTTGAAGAAAAGATTGATAAAATCATAAAAGATAAGCGTGAATTGGCTGATGCTGCCGTATTTACCGGTGAAAAGGTAATTACAGAACTTTCTGATGATGAAATTTATGAAATCTTTTCTCTGGCTTAAAACTGCGCGCCAAAAAGTGTTTTTATAATATAATCATTTTATGAAGAATATTATTGGTTTTTGGGGATATCCAAAGCCCTCTTTAATTGAAAAATACAAAAAACTTTATCCTGAAGCTGAATGGGTGGATTTGGATATTGATTTTAACCGCGCGCCATGCGGGATTTTACCTGAAAATTACTGTTCCATTATAAAAAATATTTTTAATAATGCTTTTTATTTAAAAGACTGGCTAATTGTGATACTTGCGCCTATTGGCAAAGATAAATGCGACAGCGCATTTTTTGCGGTTCAAATTTTAAAAGAAGCGGGATTTAATATTGAAATTTCCTATTTTGAAGAGGTGCTGCCTTTTGATAAATTGCCAAATACACCGATTTCAAAAAGTAATCTGCCATTAAAAGAAAAAATTGAAAAAATAACAGCAAATATAATTGAAGAGAAAGATTATTCTTATTTGCCCGAATGTAAGGCACAGTTTGGTTTTTGGGGTGTTCCGCCGAATGATTTAAGTATTCTTGAATTATTTCCCGATAATACGGAGGTTTTTGGCTGGAGCCGCTGTGTTGAGGCAAAAAATCCTGCAAATATTGAATTGGAGATGTTTGTGGAAAAAAATTTGCCTACCGTGTTTTTTGCTCAAACCTTCTGTGCTAAAAATCAGCTTGCAAAATACCTTGCAAATAAACATAACGGGCTTTATATAGACATAGACGGAACGCCGACAAATTCCGTTAAAGCTAAAATTGAAGCTTTTTTGAGGTTGAGGTGATGAAAAGACATTTTTTAGATGCAGGAACAACATGGAGTAAAATTTTAACAGTTGAAAACGGGCAAAAAACCTATGAAATTTTTCCTACAGCAAAATTAAAAAATCTTGATATAGAATTTACTGCAGCAACAGGGCATTCCAGCGGGTTTACAAATATTGTGCATTATGAGAATGAGGTGGTGGCTCTGGCAATGGGTGCTAAAAAGTGGCTTGACCTTGAAAACATTGTACTTGATTTAGGTTCAAGAGACATTAAATGGGTGAAATTTAAAGATAAAAAATTTTCCGATATGGATTGGAACACAAACTGTGCAAGTGCTACAGGAGCTACAATTGAGATGTTGTTAAAATTTTATAATGTTGATGTTAAAGAACTTGAAGTATCTGATGAGAAATATGCCGTAACATGCGGTATATTTGGTCTGGAAAAGATTATGGATGATGTTGCAAAAGGGGTTTCGCCAGAAATTGCAATTTCAAAATTTATAAAAGGAATTGCTTATAATGCGTGGAATTTTACAAAAAAGCCTGATAAACTTTGTGTTTCCGGGGGATTTTGTGAAAATGAATGTTTTATAAAATCGCTGTCCTGTTATTGCGAAGTTGTGCCATTGGGGCGTTTTGTTCTTACGGATGGATTATATAGCGAATTTAACAGTGATTAACGATTAACGTATTTTCCGTACATAATACATTCTGCTAAAGTGGTCTTTATAGGTATTTATTATTTTAAAATCTCTGTTCAGCCATTCTTGCAGGCTTTGATATCTTGTATAGTTATCCGATTGGATTGTAAAAATAAGCCAGTATTTGCCTTTTGGTAAATCTTGAAAAGGCTTTGTGTAATTAATAGAATTATTTTCTTTAAAGATTATGAGATTATTCTCAGGGAACTTATAAAATCTGTTATAGTGTAAAAACGCTACATCAGACCATGGAAGCGGAAAAATATATTCACCTTTCTTATATTCATGTTTTAGAGTGGTTAAAAGACCTGTTATTGCTTCTCTTTCATAAGAATTATTATCTAAAACTTTTGCTAAATCTGCTCTAATGTACGTATTCCATCCTAAAAGGAA
>CAQTPN010000174.1 GCA_948888345.1 uncultured bacterium
ACCTGTTTTGGAGAATTTATGTTAAAAATTCTTCCGGCTTGTGTGTAAATATCATTTTCAAAATTTGAAATTTTGCCATTTATTTCATTTGATAATTCTTTCAAATAATCAGTATCAAGGCTTACACCTGTTTTTTCCATTTTTGATAATACAAAAGCGAGCGGAAGCTCTATATCTTTTAATATATTTTTTTCTTCATCCGTAAAATTGCTGTCGTAAAAATTATGAAGCTTTAAAATGTATGCTGCAAGCCCATTTTTATCGGTTTCATCAGGTATTGTTTTAAGATAGTTTTGTATTTGGCTTATTAAATCATGTTTTCTTGAAGAATCTTTAACATAGCTTGATAGCATAATATCATCAATTACACCGTTTATTTCAGGGATAATTTCAAGCACGCCTTTAATATCAAAGGTTATTTTTTTAATATTTTCATCTTTTAAAATTTCTTTTCCATCTTCTATTGGGGCAGAGGATGTTAAAAATTTGTTATTTTCATTCTTTGCAAAATATATGTTATTTTCGCTAATGTAAAATGCTATCGGGGTTTCAATATCAGATTTAAAGGTTTCAAAATCTATAGAATTGAAGGCGATTTCATTTTTATTTTCTATAATTCCAAAAAGCGAGCCTTGAATAGGGCCTGATGGGGTTTGTTCATCTTCTGTGGCGGCTGTTGCCTGTGTATCTTCTTTGAATTTAACAATATCTGTTTCTTTATCTTCTATTTGCGGGGTATCCTTGCATAAGAAAGGTTTTAGGAGGTTATCTATATTTTTTACAAAACTATAGAATTGAACCTTATTAAAGAATTCAACAACATTTATTTTCTTTTCGATTTCAAGACAGGTGGTTTCAAAATCAAAATCAATTTCAACATCCGTTTTAATTGTTGCAAGAAATTGGGAAAGATATGCCATATCTTTATTTTCGGTTAATTTTTCTTTGACTGATTTTTTTGAAATATTTTCAAGATTTTTATAGATATTCTCTAAATTTTCATATTCGCTTAAAAGACCTGAGGCTGTTTTAGGCCCTATGCCTTTAACGCCCGGGATATTATCCGAAGTATCACCGCAAAGGGCTTTATAATCTATAATTTGATTCGGGTAAACTTCCATTTTATCATACACTTTATCCCAATCATAGGTTAAAATTTCCCCTTTAGACGGGATTAAAACTTTAACTGAACCTTTTTTATCAATAAGCTGAAAAGAATCCCTGTCGCCTGTTAAGATATAGGTTTTATGATTTAATTCTGTTGCTTTTTTGGAGATTGTGCCTATGATATCGTCTCCCTCAAAGCCTTCTTTTGTATAAATCGGGATATTCATGGCATTCAAGCCTTCCATAATAAGTCCGAGCTGAGGACGCAGGGAATCCGGCATTGATTCTCTGTTTGCTTTATACCCATCATATTTTTCAAGGCGGAAAGTGTGTCTTGAAACATCAAAGGCAACGGCAATAGAATCGGGGTTTATATCATCAAGGCCGTTATTTTTCTTTAAAAGGTCGAATATTGCTTTAAAAAAACCGTAAACTGCCCATGTGGGAGTGTGTTCAGTGGTTTGCATATTTGTGCGCTCAAGCGCGAAAAACATTCTGAAAGCAAGGGCATGACCATCTATTAAAAGCAGTGTTTTTTGTTTATTTTCCATACCTGTTTCCTCTTACTCCCAAAAAGCTTTAATATAATTTTACCTCAAATATGTTTTAAAATGGAGGGTTTAAAAATCTTCTTTAGTAAATTTTTCCCTGCTTATTATTTTTGCAGAATTTAATACTGTAACCAGAGGTTTTATATCGGAAGTATTTTTTTCTGTTTTCATTGCAGGATTTTCGCAGTCATTTGTTTCAATTATTTTTATATATTGAAGAAGGCCGATTGTTTTATCTTTATTTTTTGAAAAATCGTATTTTGTGTCTTCTTTTGAAATGCACCAAAGATTGTAACTTTCGGATATTCCTTTAATTGAGTAAGGTTTTTTATTGTTATCATCAGAAAATATTCCTATATCTGTCCATAGAATATCACTATTATCATTATTTTTGCCGGTTTTTAAACCTGCAAAGACAAAGTAGCTTTTATTGTATTTAATTTCTATATCATCCCCTTTTTTATCAGTTATAATGTCTTTTGCTTTATAAATATAGGAGTTATCATCCGAATTATTCTCTTTTAAATTTGATGGTTCTGCTATGGCGTATGAATTCTGAGATATTTTTATTGTACCTATTCCTGCATATTTCAAAAATAAGGATGGGGCGGATGTTTCTGTTTCAACTTTTATTTTAACTGTATCGGGGCTTGATTTTATATTAATTTCTTTGATTTCAAAACTGTAATATCCCGATAATTCATAATCGGAATAAAGGTTTTCAAAGTTTACTTTGATATCGTTAAGGTTTTCTTCCGTCTTTTTGTCTTTTGGAAGAGAATTTAGATAAGATGCCATATAAAGAGCAATAGTTTCCGTTATTTTCTGGGTTTTATAGCGGGCAGCTATTGTGTAGCCTGCATCTATTGAGCAGACACAAAAAACAAGGAATGACACAATAAATATAATAATTGTACCTGCAAGAACGGCATTTGATTTTTTATCTGCAAATCTTTTGAGGCTGTTCATCTTAAAAATGTGCCTCCAAAGTATCCATGCTTCCTGTATCAAGTGTGCTTGTTTCTTCATCTGTTGTGTCAGTTTCGCTTTCGGTGTCATCTGAAGGAACATCATCATCCGTTTCCGGTTTTTCCTCTTCGTCTTCAGAAAGAATATTTTGCGGCACAAGTTCATATTCATTATCAAAGAATTCATTTTGAATTTCAAAGGAATTTTTCTTTAAAACGGCACTGTTTACGGGGATAATGCTAAGGTAGTTAAAGCTTTCGGGATTTGGATTTGCCATATTTTGCAATAAAGAAAATGTGGATGTAAATTTGTATGTTCCAATCAGAAAATCAATATCTCCTGTATTTAAAAGCTTTATATTAAGGGAATTTCCTCCGGCGCGCCTTTCATTCAAAAGAATTTGGGCATACTGCCTTATATTGTTTACGGTTTTTTGTTTTAATTGTTCTTCGGTTAAGCCAAGTTCGGTTTCTTTGACAATTTTATTTTTTGATGCCATAAAGCTTACAGCCTCATAAAGGGACGCATTAAATTTATAATGCGTTTGAATGATTACTGTAAGCTGATATGCTATTCCTATAAAAAACATAATAAAAGGTGCAATCAAAGCTAACTCCACAATATGCTGAGCCTTTTTTAATTTAAAAACCACATATTTTGTATGCTTCAAGAAATGCACCTTTTATTATTAAATATTTTTATTTTGTTTCCTTTGGATTCCCGAAAGAATATTTCAAATCTTTATAGGTAATATCAATCGGCAGGAAGGCAGGGTCTTTTAAGAATACATAAAAGAAATCAGAACTATTTGGCTTAATTACGCCTGCTGATGATATTGTATGAGATGAAATACCTTTTGCAATTGCACCAATCTGGCTTGTTGCGGCGTTATTTGCAGTGTTTTTGGAAGCAGCTGTATTTATTGTATTGCTGACATTTTGATAAGCATTTTGAATATCTGCAAATGCGCCTAAGGTCGGAGCTAAGTTTGAAAGACCGTTATATGTTCCGGTTTCATAGCTCTGGTAAGCATTCAGGTAGGCAGAAGGTGAAAGCGGTTTCAAGGTTTCGTTTCCTGCTTTAATTTCAAAGTCTTTCAAATAGAAAACATAATCTGATACTGTTGAATTATTTTTAATATTTATATATACAACAAGGGCATCAGGAAGGGGGGTTTTTGCAACCCCCAGCTTCATATCAATATTTTCTTCTTCTGATGATTTTGTATAGGTTGAAAATGTAAACAGTTCACTTGTTTGAACCGCAGCACTTTTTTTTGTATCAAAATCATCTCCCACATAGCTTAAAGATGTGCATCCCGATAAAAGAAACATGCACCCTGCAAGAGCTGCAGCCGATAAGATATTCTTAATTAAATTTGTTTTTTTCTTCATCGCTTACCCCTTTGATTGTAAGGTTTACTCTTCCTTTATCGTCAATTTTTACAACTTTAACAATTACATTGTCGCCTATATTGAGTCTTGATTCAACGGTATCAATTCTTTCATTGCAAACTTGAGAAATATGAACCATACCGTCTTTTCCGGGGG
>CAQTPN010000175.1 GCA_948888345.1 uncultured bacterium
TACCGTTGTATAAACTTTTTGAATTTCACCTGTTAACTGTGCTAAATTATTGTTAATATTGCTTGATTCAGATACAAATTTTTCGCCTACTTCGCCGTAGCTTTTATTTATGATATCAACAACATCTGCAAATTTTGCAATCATTTCATCTTTTGCATAGGTTGTATTATTTCTGATTTCATTGAATAAATTTTTAACATCAGCTTTAATTTCATCAATAGTTCCAAAATTTAAGCTGCTTAATCTCATTTCAATATCTGTAATAGTAAGTCTGAATTGCTCTTTATTTTCGATATCATTTTTTTCCATGTAGGCTTTAAGGTCAGATAAAAATGAGGTTAAAATTGTGATTTTTTCATTTATATAGTTTGCATCTTCCTTTGAACATACACTTTGAAGGCGTCCTGAAAGTGCTTCTATCCTATCCCCCGCATTAACTACGTTTGCAGATTTTTGTATAATTTCTTCAAGCGCATATTTTATTTGATTTAATTCTTCTTTCTGGCTGTATCCCTGAACTTGGGTTAAAAATTCCGCAAAATTTTTATTTAGGGTGGATGTTATATTATCAAATCCTCTTGAAAATGCAGCAAAATCGTTGCTTAATTTTACCATTTCGGCAGCAGTACCTGAAGTTCTAAGTGCCTCAATGCTTTGAGAGAATTTCTGGAATTGTAATTCCTGATTATTCATCTTGGAATAGATAGAATTTAAATCGGTAGATAATTTTGAAATCTGCATTTCGAATTTAGGATTTGAAATTTGCGCAGCGGCATTTTTAATTGAATCTTCAACCCCGAAAAGTAATTCCTGCAAAGAACCCTGTCTTTCTTCCGCAGTTCTTTTTATTTCATTTGAAATGATTTGAAGCATTTTTTCACTGCTCAAATTTGTCTGGTTTTCAAACCTCTGGAGCATAGTATTAAATGCGTTGTTAATTTCAGCCGGCGTTAAAGAGGGTTTGTTGTATAATCCTCTGATTGCATCTGTAAGCTGTTCTACTCTGATTTCTAAATTGTCCGCCATTGTTTTCTTTTAAACCTAATCCTATAAATCCCCTAATTTTAACAACATTGTAATACAAAACTATTCTGTATTTCTACCTTTGTTGAGTTTTGTTTACAATCGTAACGAGAAATATAGTTTTAACAAGAATTTTAAGCGTTATAGACCGTATTTTATAATTAAAATTTAATATATTACCTGGACTATTATATTTCTTGTACGGGGTTTATTATCAAAATCCATTAAAACAATCTGCTGATAAGTTCCAAGTTCCATTTCACCGTTTACATAGGGTACGGTTATACTGCTGCCTATAATTGATGCTCTTATGTGGGCATATCCGTTCCCGTCGTGCCATGTTGTATCGTGATGATACTTTTTATCTGTAGGAATTAATTCATTTAAAATTTCGGGTATATCTTTAATTAACCCCGGTTCATATTCAAGAGTTGTTACAGCTGCTGTTGAACCCTGCACAAATATATGAACCGTGCCGTTTTTTAAATCTGCAATCTGTTTAGAATTTTTAATGACATCACCAACATTTTTTGTAATGTCAATGATGTCATTAAATCCTTTTGTTTGTATTAAAAATTTTTCGTTTTTTACCGGCATACCATTATTTTACCTGTTTTCAGGCAATAAACAATGTCGCACAGACTAATGACACAATGGTCATAAGTTTTATCAAAATATTTAAAGAAGGGCCTGATGTATCTTTAAACGGGTCGCCAATTGTATCTCCTACAACGCTTGCTGCATGCTGCGCTGAACCTTTGCCGCCAAAATGTCCTTCTTCAATATATTTTTTAGCGTTATCCCATGCGCCGCCGGTGTTAGCCATCATAATAGCAAGGCATACACCTGTTGCAATGGCACCCATAAGCATTCCGCCTAAAGCCTGCGCACCAAGTGTTTTATCTGTAAGAGCAGCTGTACCGAGTCCTACAACGAGCGGAGCACCTATTGCAAGGATGCCGGGCAGAAGCATTTCAAAAATAGCAGCTTTTGTTGAAATATCAACACATTTTTTATAATCAGGCTGGGCGTTTCCTGTCATAATTTCAGGATTTGCTTTAAACTGACGTCTGACCTCATTTACCATCTTGCCCGCCGCACGGCCTACGGCACCCATTGTAAGAGAGCAGAATAAAAAGGGCAGAGATGCGCCAAACAGGATTCCCGAAGTTACGAACGGATTTAAAATATCAATATCTGTAAGATTTACAACGGTTGCGTAAGCGCATAAAAGAGCAAGTGATGTAAGGGCTGCTGAACCTATTGCAAAACCTTTTCCTATTGCTGCTGTTGTATTGCCTACAGAATCAAGTCTATCGGTCCTTTCTCTTATTTCTTTGTCAAGGTTTGCCATTTGTGCAATACCGCCTGCATTGTCTGAAATCGGGCCGTAGGCATCAACTGCAACAACCATTCCTACCGTTGATAACATTCCGACAGCGGCGATGCTTATTCCGTAAACCCCTAAGATGTAATTATCCATACCGCCGATTACAAGAAAAGAGCTTATTGTGGCTATGCTTATAATTACCATCGGGAAAAATGTTGATAACATACCGACATCAAGTCCTGAAATAACTGTTGTTGCCGTACCTGTTTCCGTTGATTTTGCAATATTTTTAACAGGATTGAAATTATATGATGTGAAATATTCCGTTAAATATCCTATTAATGTACCTGCGACTATACCTATTAAAAGCGCAAAGAAAATGCCGTTTCCGCCCATTTGAGGAGGGAACCAGTGTCTGATAAAGCCGAATGACCCTGCCAGAACAAGAAGCATTGCGCCTGTTGTTCCTATTTGGAGTGAATACATAGGGTTTCCGTTTTCTTTTGTTCTGACAAAATAAACAGCAATTATGGAAGAAAAAATTCCGATTGATGCTATAACGATAGGCAAGAATGCGCCCATAAGGTTTAAACATAAAGCACCAAGGGTAATTGCAGCTATTATTGAACCGACATAAGATTCAAAAAGGTCTGCGCCCATTCCTGCAACATCCCCGACATTATCCCCGACATTATCCGCAATAACTGCAGGGTTTCTATAATCATCTTCAGGAATTCCGGCTTCAACTTTGCCTACCAAGTCTGCTCCGACATCGGCTGCCTTTGTAAATATTCCTCCGCCGACACGTGCAAAAAGGGCAATAGAACTTGCACCAAGAGCAAATCCGTTAATGATGTCATAATCTTTAAATATTAAATAAAGAAGTGTAAGGCCGAATAAACCAAGCCCTACAACTGTCATACCCATTACAACGCCGCCATTGAATGCTATTCTAAATGCTTTATTTAAAGATTTTCCTGCAGCGTGGGCTGTTCTTGAATTTGACTTTGTGGAAACAGTCATTCCTATAAACCCTGCAAGGGCTGAACAAAATGCTCCGCAAAGGAAACAGATTGAGGTTTTAATACTTAAAAATGTTGCAATTAATAACGCAACAATAATTACAAAAATTGACAGAATTTTGTATTCTCTTTTTAAAAATGCCATAGCACCTGTGTAAATGTGGTTTGAAAGTGCTGCCATGGTTTCATTACCGTTATTTTTAGACATAATTTTTTTTTTTTTTTTTTCCGCAAATAAAAGGGCCGTTATACCTGCAATAAGCCCTATTCTAAGAGATTCTACGCCTGTGTTAAAAACTCCGAACGACATATAAATGCCGGCGATGAGTATTATCCAGAACAAAGACTCCCAAATAGTATTTCTAGTTTTAGTGTTCATTCTTATTCCCTATCTTAAATATCCATCATTTTAAGGGAATTATAACATATTATTAAGTTTTATGTAAATTTGGAATCCATTTTTCCTTTATTCTGTTGAGTCTGCCTGTCTGCTGCATAAAATCAATAAGTTTATTAAGTTCTTCCTTTAATGCTTCGTTTTCTTCCCCTTTTCTCAAAGCTATAGAATAGTATTCCTTTGTATACCTTGCAGGGAGAATTTTATATCCTCTGTTATCCAGAATAAAGCCATATAAAATACTGTCATCTGCCAAAATTGCGTCCACCTTGTTTTCTTTCAGAAGTTCAAAAGCATCATTATAGTTTTTCTTACCTATGATTGTGGCGTTTGGAGCCAAATGTCTTATAGTTTTTTCGCCTGTTGTACCTAAAATTACCCCGACTTTTCTTGTGTT
>CAQTPN010000176.1 GCA_948888345.1 uncultured bacterium
AAAAAATAGTCAAGAAAAATATTTTTTAAATCTATGATGTAAATAAGGCAATCGGGTAATAGACGATTGGCTAATGTTTGTTTATTGTTAAAGGGGCGGGAAGTATCAATAATGAGTGTGAATTCAAAAATGAACGTTTCAAAAGATTTAAAAATCCACATAGGGCAGAAAATAAAATTTTTCAGAAAAAAATTATCTCTGTCGCAGGAACAGCTTGCAGAAATGATTAATATGGAAACAAAAAGCCTCTCGAGAATTGAATCGGGGCATAATTATCCTATGTATGAAAATTTAATTCTAATATCATCTGCGCTCGGGGTTGAGCCGTGGCAGCTGTATTATATGGAAAATACTAAAGATATCAATTTAATGAAGCAGGAGATTATGTCTTTATTAGAGGCGGATACAAGCAAAATTTTACCTGTTTATCAATACCTTTTAATGCTGAAATAACTATTGTTTTATCGTATAGATTTCTTTAATTTTTTGAATTACAAAATCTTTGGCACCTTTTTGATTTTCAAAAACACCTTTTGAATTATTAACAGCATCTTCATAAGCTTTTTGGTCAGCTAACAGAGTTTTGATGCAGTTTTGCAGTTCTTCTTCCGTTTTTACAACAAATGCTGCGCCTGATTTTGTTAAAATTGAATAAATATCTTTAAAATTTTTAATTGAAGGCCCTGAAATAACCGGTTTTGAATAAACCGCAGCTTCAAGGGGGTTGTGCCCGCCCGTGTTATTAAAACTTCCGCCGATAAAGGCAATATCAATAATCGAATACATTCTTGATAATTCACCCAGTGTATCTAAAATTACAATATCATTGTTTTTAAAATCATCATTTTTTGACCTTAGGCCAAAACTTGCATCAGGCATTATATTTTGAATAAGACCTGCTATGGAATTTACCCGCTCAAGGTGTCTTGGGGCAATCATTAATTTTAAATTGTAAAAACTTTCTTTCAAATTTTTGAAAATTTTTAATATGATTTCATCTTCGCCTTTATGTGTACTTCCTGCGATAAGAATTTTTTCATCTCCGCGGCTAAAATCTATTCCGGTTTCAGATTTTTTAATATCGAACTTTAAATTCTTCATAATTTCTGTTATATCAGGGTTTGCACCCATTTTTATCATTTTTTCCCTATCATCCGCGCTCTGGGTGTAAATTCCTGTATAACAGTTAAAAATGTGTTTAAAAAACGGAGCAAAGTATTTATAAGTTTTAAATGAATCATCTGAAATTCTGCCGTTTATTAAAAGCAAGGGCTTTTTGCAGCGTTTTGCATAGCGGGCAAATGAAGGCCACAATTCAGTTTCAGCCATAAGGATGATATCAGGGTTAATTTTTCTGAAAAAACTTTTAACACAAATTGGTAAATCAAAAGGGAAATAGGTGATGCAATCTGTAATATCTTTATATTTTTTATTTGCAATATCCTGACCTGTTTTTGTGCCTGTTGTGACAAGTATTCTTGCATCTTTAAATGTTTCTTTTGTTAATTTTATTAAATTTTCAAGCGCAATAACTTCGCCTACAGATACCCCGTGGAACATAATAATGCTGCCGGTTTTTTGGTTTAGAATTTTTTTTGCATTGTTATAATCGCCGGCCTTTTCAAAAAACCCGTCAGACGGTTTTTTTGAGATTTTTCTTATCAAAAAATAAAACGGTGTAAGCATTATGAGTAAAAATATGCTTAAAAATTCAAATATGAAGAATATGAAATTCTGTATCATTATTTTAAACTTTCTTTATAATCTATATAGCTTTTTAGAGCATCTGCCCAATGGCGCATAGGCACACTGTTTTGAAGAGTGCTGTGTTTTGGTCTTTGAGCTTTTCTCGGGAATTCTTCCGTAGTGCATGGAGTTAGATTAATATTTATGTTTTTAAGTTTAAATATTTCTTTTGCAAAGCCATACCAGCTTGTTTCGCCCTCGTTTGAAACGTGATAAATGCCGTAAGGTTTTCCTATAATCCCTAAAATTCCCATTGCAAGGTCCACAGTATATGTAGGCCGGCCTGTCTGGTCATCCACAACTTTTAAAGTATCATTTTTTGAGGCCAAATCTATCATTGTATCGACAAAATTTTTGCCCCCCTGCCCGTAAAGCCAGCTTGTTCTGACTACGTAATATTTATCGGCATTTTCTGCTACTGCTTTTTCGCCCGCAAGTTTTGAAGTGCCGTATTTATTTAAGGGATTAACAGCGTCGGATGACAGATAGGGTGAATTTTTATTTCCGTCAAAAACATAATCTGTCGAAACGTATATCATAATTGCGCCGATTTCTTTTGAAATTTTTGCTATGTTTTGTGCTCCGTCCCTGTTGATTTTAAGGGCATTTTCAAAATCGTCTTCTGCCTTATCAACATTTGTATAAGCTGCAAGGTGAACTATTATCTGGGGCATAATATGTTCTATTGCATTTTTTGCACAGTTATAATCCGTAACATCAAGCTCATCTCTGCCTGCAGGGATTACGTAAAGCCCGTTATCCTCAAAAACAGGACATAAATCTTGTCCGAGCATCCCTTTGGCCCCTGTTACCAATACTTTCATACAAGCTCCCCTTTACGATTTTTGATGTTATCTATCCATTCTTTATTATTTAAATACCATTCAATTGTAGCATTAATGCCGTTTTCAAATGTATATTGCGGTTCAAAACCAAGCTCAGCTTTAATTTTATCATTTGATATGGCATAACGCCTGTCGTGAGCCGGTCTGTCTTTTACAAATTCAATAAGGCTTTCATCTTTGCCCATCTTTTTAAGGATTAAACTTGTGATTTCAAGGTTTGTTTTTTCATTGTGCCCGCCGATATTATAAATCTCTCCTTCTTTTCCTTTATGAAGAGCTAAATCAATTCCTCTGCAATGGTCTTCAACATAAAGCCAGTCGCGCACATTTTTGCCATCTCCGTAAACCGGTACTTTTTTGTTTTCCATAAGTTTTGAGATAAAAAACGGGATGAGTTTTTCAGGATATTGATAAGGTCCGTAATTATTTGAACAGCGCGTTATAATAGCAGGAAGATTAAATGTTTTAAAATAAGCGTATGTAAATAAATCAGCACTTGCTTTTGAGGTTGAATAGGGGCTGTTAGGCGCAATGGGCGTAGTTTCGGTAAAATATCCTTTATCTATGCTTCCATACACTTCATCTGTTGAAATTTGAACATACCTTTGAATCTTCTTTTTAAGTGCACAGTTTAAAAGATTAACTGTGCCGTTAACGTTTGTTTGAAGGAAAATATCCGGTGTTTCAATAGATTTATCTACATGGGATTCAGCAGCAAAATTTATAATCGCATCACAATCATCTAAAATGTCTAAAACAAGGTTTTTATCGCAGATATCTCCTTTTATAAATTTATAATTTTTATACGTTTCAGCTGTCTTTAAATTTTCCGGATTTCCGGCGTATGTTAATTTATCAAGGTTTATGATATAGTAATCATATTTTTTTAACATATAATTTATAAAATTACTGCCGATAAAACCTGCACCGCCCGTAACAAGTATTTTCAAAATAAATCCTCCCTTTTGAGAGCGGATAGCTGCGGCAAAACTTTATCCTTATCGCTTAAAATCGGCTCAAAATCGGCATTTGTTCCCCAATTAATATTTAATTCAGGGTCATTATAGATAACGCCGCCTTCTGATTCCTTATTATATTCTCCGCCTGAGATTTTATAAGATATGCAGGCCTCATCCGATAGCGTTAAAAAGCCGTGAGCAAAACCTTTTGGTATAAATAAAGAGTGTTTATTTTCTTCATTTAAATTAAATAAAAGATATTTTTTAAAGGTTTTTGAATTCCATCTTAAATCAACAGCGCAGTCAATAATTTCACCTTTTGTGCAGGTTATGATTTTTCCCTGCGCATAGGGTTCTTTTTGGAAGTGAAGCCCCCGAAGCACACCTTTTGTTGATTTGGAACAATTTTCCTGTACAAAATCGACATCTATATTGTTTTCTAAAAAATCACTCTTTTTAAAATTTTCAAAGAAATATCCCCGTCCATCCTTAAAAACCTTAGGTTCTATAAGGATTAATCCTTC
>CAQTPN010000177.1 GCA_948888345.1 uncultured bacterium
TTTTTAAAAAACCAAAGGTAAGTATAATTATTACCTGTTTTAATCTTTCAAAATATCTGCCGGATTTAATTAAATCAATTGAAAATCAAACTTATAAAAATTTTGAAGTGATTATTGTAAATGATAATTCAACAGACGGCACCAAAGAATTTTTAGATAATCTTCTTGATGAAAATTTTATAAGCAAATTTTTTAATCCCGTTAAAATTTCAAAAGATAAATATAAAATCATTCACAACCCTGAAAATTTAGGACAGTTCGGCTCATTTTTAGAAGGGTTAAAAATTGCGGAGGGTGAATTTGTATCTTTAATTGATGCAGATGATGTTCTTGTTCCTGAATATTTAATGTGCCATATTATGACGCATTTAAATACATCCGTTGCATTTACAAGTGCCGCCCAGTTTGAAATTGATGAAAATTCAACCCTGCATTCGCTTGTATCGCTTGCTTCAAGCGGTTATAAAAATAAAGATTTCTCTCTTTCCTTAAAAAAAGAAGGAGAAATTTTCAGCCTGAAAGAAAAAATTGAAAATTTTGAAGTTAAAATTCTTGATAATAAAAATTGTAAATTCGGAAATTGGGCCTGGGGGCCGACATCATCTGCCATGATGAGAAAATCTGCGGCTGAATTTTTATTAAAATACCCTACCCCTAAAGACTGGGTTAAAGGTGCAGATAAAATAGCCTTTACTTTTTTACACTTAATTGGCGGTTCTGCACTGATTTCAGCACCTTTATTTGCCTATAGAAGGCATAAAACAAACCTTTCAAGTGCAAATCCGGTTATAGGGAATTTTAGATATTTAAAACCTGATTGTATCAAGCTTTATATCGGATACAACAAAAGAATAAGGTTTGATGTTTTAAAATTTATCTTTAAAAATTATGATTATTTTGTATCAAGGTTTAACTCTTTAAATGTAAAAAAGATGATATTGAATATCATCTTTTCCGTTGATTTTTATACAATCAAAAGGGCTTTTAAATCCCTGTTTGTAAGATAAATCTAAACCTTATCCTACAAGATTTAGATTTTCGCCGACACCAACCGGTGCCGTAAAGTCTTTTTGTGTTTTATCGGTAGAATTAACAGCATTATTGTATGATTCTCTAACACTTAATTTGGGACTTTCAGGAAGAGAAGAAGTTATTCCTTTAAAATTGTTGTTTTCTCCGCCTGTAAAACTAAGTTTACGTTTTGCGCCGCAATTACAAGAAATAGGTTCAATCATATTATTTCCCTCACATACACATTAATATAAAACACAAAATGAAATTTTTTTGCCATAAAATCCCGTTTTTTAAGATTTTTTACAGCTTTTAATAAATAACTTTTGGTGGCCTTTGGTTAGTTTTTAGTTAGTTCACAACATCAACCTTTTTATTATATCACCATTTTAAAATTTTTGAAATATTCTATCCAAAAAACCGCCCATACGGTTGAAAACACCCCATCAGGTGTTTAATTTTTGTTAAGATTGAATTATTATTAAGATATGTATACATATAAGAAATTTACCCCTTATTTATTTTTATTGCCTGCAATATTACTGCTTACGGTATTTTTCTTTCTGCCTTTTTTTCAAACCATAATTTACAGTTTTCAAGATTATTCAAACGATATTTATGAGCCTGTTTTTGGCACACTTTCAAACTATAAAACACTTTATCATTCTCCCGTTTTTATAAAATCTTTAATAAATACTTTTTATTTTTTAATTTTAACAACGCCTTTTCTTGTTGTATTTCCGCTATTTTTAGCCATTTTAATAAACCAGAAAATTAAAGGAAAAACTTTATATAAATTAATTATTTACCTTCCCGTTGTTGTATCAATTGTTGTTGTTGCAATTGCTTTTAAGTGGCTTTATGCACCGAACGGGCTTTTAAATTACTTTATGGAGCTTTTTAATCTCCCTCAAATAAGCTGGCTTTCGAGCCCGAAAACCTCAATGATATCAGTAGCACTTGTAACTGTTTTTAAAGGAATAGGCTATTATATGATGATATACTTAGCTTCATTGATGAGCGTTCCAAAAGAACTTTATGAGGCTGCAGAAATTGACGGAGCAAATGAATTTCAAAAACATTTAACCGTAACAATTCCGCACCTTATGCCAACAATTGCCCTTGTTACAACTATAAGTGCAATTTCAGCTTTAAAAGTATTTGTTGAAATTTACGTTATGACAAAAGGCGGCCCCTTGGATTCAACCAAAACCATTGTTTATTACATTTATGAACGCGCGTTTGAAAACCTTGACATAGGGCTTGCATCAGCAGCCTGCGTTGTTTTATTGATTGTTGTTATGATATTTTCAATCATAAATATTTTATGCTTTGAAAGAAAGAAATACGGACTTTAAGATGGGGTATAATTTATGAAACATTTTAAAGGTTTTTTAATTCATATAATTTTAATTACTGTATGCATTTTATGCCTTCTTCCCTTCTTATGGCTTACATCCACCGCACTTAAAGGTGCAGGAGAAAATATTTTTGCATACCCGCCCGTTTTAATCCCGGAAGACTTTACATTTGAAAATTTCAGACTGGTATTAGTTTTAGTGCCTATTGTAGGATATGCTTTAAACAGCTTTATTGTTGCAGCCTTTACAGTAGTTTTAAATCTGATTTTCTCAGCTCTTGCAGCTTATCCGCTTGCAAGAATGAATTTCTGTGGTAAAAACCTTGTATTTTTCGGAATTCTTGCAACAATTATGGTGCCGTTTCAAGCTATAATGCTGCCTATTTATATAATTACTTTAAAATTAAACCTTACGGATACTTACGGAAATTTAAACGGTTATTTGGGATTAATTTTACCGTTTGCGGTGAATGCTTTCGGAATATTCCTTTTAAGACAGGCCTTTTTAGCTATTCCAAAAGAACTGGAGGAATCTGCTTTAATTGACGGATGTAATTCGCTTCAAATATTTTTTAAGGTGCTTTTACCTTTAATAAAGCCGTCTTTAGCAGTTTTAGCAATTTTTACATTTATCGGAAGCTGGGGCGAATTCTTATGGCCAAGCATAATTTTGACAAAAGATTCTCTTTATACCCTTCCTGTAGGAATTAATGACCTTCAGGGGGCATTCAGCGCAAATTACAGGCTCATTGCAGCAGGCTCAATGGTATCAATCATCCCGATAGTGGTATTCTTTGTTGCCCTTCAAAAATATTTCATCCAGGGTACAACCGAGGGTGCCGTTAAGGGATAAAATTTTAAAGAGCCGTTCAAAACTAATTCTGCCTGTAGAAGAGGCGGTCATAGTATTGTTTAAGCTCTTTTGAAGAGGGGATTGGTTCAAAATATTTTGAAGGAATATTAGGCTCTTGATTTTTTATAGGTTTTATTTGTTCCTTATCTTGCAGCTTTTGTTGTTCTTTTATCTGTGTTTCATCTTGCCTATTATTTTGAATTTCAGATTGCTTTTTGTTCTGTTTTACAGAGTTTTCAGCCTCTGTTTCCGGTTTATTGGGATTTATTTTTTCAATATCTTCATTTAATTGATTTTCAAAAAAATCTTCCGTTTCAAAACCGACAGGCATAGAGCTTATAACTTTCGGGGGTTTTGTATCACTGTTAAAATTTAGAAAATTTGTATCAAAAATTAAATAATCATATTCCATGGTTCTGTCAAATTTTGGAAGCTTAATACCGTCAATAATTTTTGAAGCCCGTTTGCATTCTTCATTTTCAGCATCAAAGATTTCAAAAGTTTCATAACTGTGGCAATATGTATTATATTTTTCTTCAATATCCCCAAGGCGGTTTACTTTCAGCCTAAAATGCACACTCAAGGGCAAATCTTCATTTTTTAATACATTTAAATAATGTCTTTGCGCCAGCCTGTTAAAATCTTTAATATATATTGCGTATGGCATACAGGCAGGAGTCATATACCGGGTAAAATCCTCATCAAGCTCTTTTGCATTTTTCTTTAAATAATATTTTTCTACAGATTTTCTATATTCAATAAATTTTTCTTCATCAATGCAATTTTTTAAAATTGAATTTGAATATACAACCTGAAAGGTTTTATCTTCCGCAAAAACAAAAGATTTT
>CAQTPN010000178.1 GCA_948888345.1 uncultured bacterium
ATTTTCATGAAGTTTTGTAACAAAATTGTTACAATAATTATACAACAAAACTTTGACTAATGAAAATATTTTTTATCTTTGATTTCATCGGGCAAAAATTGCTGTTTATATTCAGGATTACTGTGAGTATAAACGTATCCTTCGCCAAAACCGTATTTTTTGGCATCTTTATAATGAGCATCTCTAAGATGCATCGGCGGCGAATAATCAGCCCCCGATTGAATATCAGCCATAGCTTCATCTATTGCCATTATTGCTCTGTTTGATTTTTTAGCTCTTGCAACAAATTCCGTAGCCTGCGCTAAAGCTATTCTGCATTCGGGCATGCCAAGAGTTTCAACTGCCTTTAGTGCAGCTTCTGCTATTAAAAATGCTCTAAAATCAGCATTGCCGACATCTTCACTTGCGCAGACAATTAACCTTCTTACGATAATTCTCGGGTCCTCGCCGTTAACAAGCATTTTGGCAAGGTAATATATTGCAGCATCCGGGTCAGAGCCTCTTAAAGATTTTTGATATGCTGAAAGACAATCATAATGACCCTGTCTGTCATATCTTGCCGTACTTTTTTGAAGTAAATCTTCTATTAATTTTTTATTTACGACAGCATTGTGCCCTTCAGGAAATTTTCCACTTCCGTACGCTGCAAAGTATGAGTTTTCAACTGTATTAAGAGCATATCTTGCATCTCCCGAGGATAAATTTACAATAGCCTCAATTGCCTCATCTTCAATATTTACAGGCATATTGCTATAGTGTTCTTTCAGATAATTAAACCCTTTTTCAACAATTTTCCTTATACTCTCTTCATCAATCCGATTAAGCATTATTACCTGTGCGCGTGATAAAAGTGCAGGAACCACCTGAAAAGAAGGATTTTCTGTTGTAGAGCCTATTAAATGGAATGTCCCGTTTTCAATATGTGGTAAAAGGGCGTCCTGCTGGGTTTTAGAGTATCTGTGGATTTCATCTATGAAAAGAATCGTTCTTATTCCGCTTCTAAGATTATCTTTTGCTCCTAAAACAGCATCTTTAACATCTTTTACCCCCGAAGTTACTGCCGAAAGTTCTAAAAAATTTGCTTTATGGTAATTTGCTATAAGTCTTGCAAGAGTGGTTTTTCCACATCCCGGGGGGCCCCATAAAATTAACGAAAAAAGCCTGTTCGCCTTCAAAAGATTATTTACGGGAGAATTTTCACTTATTACATTTGTCTGCCCCAAAAATTCATCCAGATTTTTCGGCCTTAAAAGGGCTGCAAGCGGGGTTTGTTTGTTATTTTCTTCTAGTGCATCAAATAAATTCATTGTATAATTTTACCATGATGAAAAAAAATTTAATAATTATTGCTATAGTCTTTATAATAGGCGGCCTATTTACAACGGGATATTTTATTTATAAAAAAAATAATTTAAAACAAATATCCTCGCAAGGAATACTTCCCGGAGGCTGTGTTGTTGATAAATTCTCCAAAAACCCGTTTAGAAATTTTAAAAATCCTTTTAAAAACATTTTTAAACCGAAGAAAAAAACTTCCGTGTTTACCTTTTGGACCATTCAATTAAAAGCCCCTGCAGGACGCTTTATTGAGGATAATATAACAGAATTCAAGAAAAAACATCCCGATATTGAGGTTGTCTGGGTGGATATTCCTATAGCGGAAGCTCAAAAACGCACACTTGCAAGTGTTTTGTCAGGAAATCCTCCGGATTTAATAAATCTGAACCCTGATTTTTCATCTCTTCTTGCACAAAAAGGAATTTTAGAATATTTTACGGAAGAAGAAACAAATCCTTTTCATCCTGAATTAATTGATAAATTAAGATATAACGGGAATATTTTTGCTCTTCCTTTCTATGCTACCAGTCCTGTTACAATTTATAACGAAAAAGTTTTAAATAAATGTTTTGAAAATAATTATCCCATAGTATCAAGCTATGAGGATGTTTATGATATTTCACAGGATATAAAAAACTGCACGGATAAGCCTTCAATAGTTTTAAATCTTAATGAAAACGATACTTTTGCAAAAGTTTTAAATAAATATTACATTTCAAATTTTGAAGATGAAACAGAGCTTTTAACCCTTACCCATGTTGTAAATATGTTTAATGATATGTATAAAAAAGGGTATTTTCCTAAGGATACACTTACTTTAAACCATAGAGAAATGGTGGAGCAATATATGGCAGGAAATGCGGTATTTATTGTTGCGGGGTCAAATTTTATAAAGATGATAAAAGAAAACGCCCCTGATATTTATACAGCATCTGAAATTACAAACCAGCTCACATCGTCTGATGGTAAATATGATGTTGGTCTGATGAATTTTGTAATTCCGAAAAATGCTAAAAATAAAATACTTGCAAAAGAATTCGCATTTCTTTTAACAAATAAAGAAAACCAGCTAAAATTCGCAAAACTTACAAATACCCTTCCTTCTAATCTTGAGGTGCTTTTGGATGATTATTTTATAGACTGCCCTGATGATTTAACTGAAAAATCGCGCTGTATTGGTGCAAGTCAGCTGAATTCACTTGTTCAGGATGATTTTGGATATAAAAATAAAAAAGCTATAAATGATACATTGAATCGTGCTTTGGAAGAGATTTTACTTAATAAAAATATGCCTGAAGACAAGCTTGAATTAAAATTAAAAAAACTGCAAGATGAAATTAAAGCCCTTATGAAAGATTAAAAATTTTTGAAAACAGGTCTTTCTAAAGTATAATTAATTTAAATAAGAAAAGAGGCGCATTAGGTTACATAATAACACGCCCCAAAAATTGTTGTTTTATCTAAATATTAACAATTATTAAATTGTATCAGGCGGATTAAAATCCGCCTTTTACTTGCTTTAACTCTCTTCCCTAAACTCCTCCCACTCAATCAGCACAATTCCATCCGCCCCGTCACCCCCCTTATACGGTATAGAATCTTTCATAGCTCCCCCGCCCCCGCCTGAACCTGCCTTGATTCCATTTTTACCAACCGCACTGTCTGCCCCGTTTCCGCATGCACCCCCTGAGCTTGAACCTGAACCTGAACCTGTTCCTGCTCCGCCTGCCCCTGCCCCGACAGCATTACCCCCGCATCCGCCGATTCCTTCACCGCTTGCCGCAAATTCATAAACAGCACTTCCCCCGTTACCTCCGTAACCGTTTATTCCGTTTAAACCGTCATAAGTTTTAGAATTAATTCCAACCCCGCTAAGTAAAGGAGTTAAACTTCCCCCTGTACCATGCTCGCCAAATGTCATACCTCCCCCGTTACCCCCGATACCGCCCTTTGCACTATACGTTTTATTCTTTACCTTAATAATAGTATCCTTACCATCTCCACCCTTATTCCCCTTTTTATACTTAGTATCACTATCATATTCAATACTGCTTCCCTTACCGCCTTCACCTACAGTTATCTCAACAACAGCCCCCGCTGTAGCAGCTACAATCTGCTGCTTTTCTTTAATCTCACCGCTTGAACCTCCGCCTCCATTAGTACTACCCCACTCAATATATATGTATCCATCTCCCCCTTTACCGCCATATCCCGGGAAATGTCCGCCTGTTACAACACCCCCTCCGCCGCCTCCGCCTGCTCCATAATTAACAGCATCAATTCCGCTGCCTTCACTGTTTCCTGCATTGCCCCCATCCATTAACACCCCGTCTTTAAAATACACTCCTCCCCCTTTACCACCGCCGCTTCCACCTGCAATAGTCTTTGCAATACCGCCGTTCTGTCCCCCTGTTGAATGATTATTAACCCCCGTCCAATCATTCCACCCCGTTGTATTCTTACCTTTACCTGCCCCAAATGAAGAAGAAAGATTATCAGATGTTGAATATATACCTCCCCCTCCGCCTGCAACAGATTTAATAACAGCACCGGAACCTCTTACAATAGAAGTAGCACCCCCGTTATTACCGTTAGAAGAATAATTAGTCTGCTTACTTCCGCCCTTGCCGATATTAAAATTCAAATACTCACCCCCGTTAACATCAATCTCCCCAATCCACACTTCACCCCCGCCTCCTCCTGAACCACCGTTAGAG
>CAQTPN010000179.1 GCA_948888345.1 uncultured bacterium
ATAAAAACTCCTTTTAAATAATTTCTGGCATGATAACATAAGTTAAAGTCATGGTGCAATTTTTATGATACATTTATTTTGTGAGGTGAAATTTATGAAGAAATATTTAATAATTTTAACATTATGCTTATTGTTTATCTGTGCTTTTGTAACGCACAGGGTTCTGGCACTTCAAAACGTTAAAATGAGTGATGGCGATTATGGAAAAAATATGTATACTCCGGCTTTTCCTTTAATATTTGAAGATTTAAAGGAAAAAGTTGTTAAGGGAAATGTTGAATTTGTTGATTTCCACTCTTCAATGGTTGATGTTTTAAATTCAATAGAAAGTCCAAAAAATCGCCTCAGCGAGGAATTTTATTATAAAATAATTGCAAAGAAAACCCCTGAATATAAAAAGAAAATTGAAAAAGATATAAAAGAAAAATTTAACGAAAAAAGCTCTATTTTGGATATGGCAGAGTGGGAGCCTGCGGATGAAGATTCTCTAATTCTTTATTCAATGGTAAAAAAGAATGTTGAATTTTTAAAGCATTACGAAATTTTAGACCCCATCAGCTTTAATAATTCTAATGAAAAATTTAAATATTTTGGAACAAAAGACAGGGCTTCTTTTTTCAAAACGCAGATAAAACCCCTGTTTTACAGGGATGAAAACAACTTTGCAATTTCTTTAAATACAAAAACCGGGGATGAAGTTATTCTTTATATGACAGATGAACTTGAAAAAAAATCCGTTCATAAACTTTGGAATGATTTAGAAAAGAAAATCAAGCAGGATAGCTTCAAGGATGATGATAAATTTTTTGCACCGTTTATTAATATAAAAGAATTGATAAGCTACGATGAATTATCAGGAAAAGAAATCAAGGGTACTGATTACAGGATTGCAAAAGCAATAGAAAGTGTTGAATTTTCTCTCGATAACGAAGGAGCTAAGCTTAAAAATGAGGCATTAATGATGCTTGAGACCTGTGCGCTTCTAATTGAAGAAAACCCCAGATATTTCTATTTTGATAGGCCATTTATTTTATTTATGAAGGAAAAAGACCGTAAACCCCCTTACTTTATGGTAAAAATAAGGGATACAAAATATCTTGTAAAATAAACCATTTATTTCTTTTTTGTAAAGAAGCTTATAATTTTTTCAATGAGGCCTTCATCTTCTTCTTCGGCTTCCGTGTAAGCTTTATTTTGCGCATCGGGTACAGCTTTACCTTCTTTAAATTTACCGTACTTTTCAGCCATCCTGTAGTCGCCTTCTTTAAAATAAAAATTGCCCAAAACCTCTTTTGCATGGCTGTCATTATCTAATTCGTAAACTGCATTCCAAAAATCCATAGCAGTGTATTTTTCTCCAAGGTTCATATAAAGGTTGGCAAGCTCAATTAAAACGTTTTTATCTTTTTTATTTAACGAATGCGCATGGTTGAATTCAACAATGGCTTCATCATTTTTATTCTGCGCCTTTTTCATGTATCCAAAATTCACGGCTGCCATAAATTCATCCCCCAAGCCCTCATAACAAAGAGCTTTCATCTGGAATGAAACGGCATTAGGGCCTTGAAGGTTAATATAATCATCAATTGCACTCAATGATTCATTAAAATTATCTTTATTGTAGAAATATTCCGCAAGCAAAAGTTTATAAGCTGCCTTTTCTTCTTTAATCTGCGGCTTCATCTCGTCCAAAACTGCTTTTGCTTCTTCATTCTGCCCGTTTGATAAAAGAATTTTTACCTTTAAATTTTTATCTGTTACAAATTTTAAAGCTTCTTCATAAGAGCCTAAATCGTAATATAATTTTGCAACGACGTTTTTAAACCCGATATCATCGGGAAATTGCTCTGATGCTTTTCTTGAAATACCTACGGCACTTTCTTTTGCATCTTCAAGTGTATAGAGGTCAATAAGTTCAAGATAACTTTCTTTTGTTTCAGGTGCAAGTTCTATTATTTTATTAAATTCATCAATTGCTTTTAAATTTTTATTTGAAACACGATAAAGGCGTGCAAGCTTAATTCTTGCATCAATTGAATTAGGGTCAATATTCAAAGCTTTTTTTGTATCATTTATAGCATGTTCAAATTTTTGATTTACAACATTATAATTTGCGCGCATTAAATAATATTGAAATTTATCTGTTTCAAAATATAAATCCATTAATTGCCCTAAAGCAATTTCATCTGCCGGCGCAACGGTTAAAATTTCATTATATAATTCTATAGCTTTTTTGGTATCCCCTTCCGCCATAGCATCTGAGGCTTGATTATGAATATCTGTTAAATCCTGTGGCATTATTTTTTCACCTTATAAATTTATTCTTCTTTTAAAAACATTTTTGCAAGCTCGTCGGCACCTGTAAAGCCCCTGTCTGCTATTAATCTGCTTACTTTTTTATTGTCATAATTGATAAATTTATGTTCAATTTCAAAAGTGCCGTTGTCGTTAATTTTTAATACTGCATAAACGGGCATTCTTGCAGGAATCATAGACCTTCCGACACTGCCGACATTTATGACCTGCTGCCCTGAATTTAAAACAAATCCGCAGGGAATGTGCGTATGGCCGCAAAAAACAATATCTGAAAAGGACCTTGAGGCTATGCTTTCAACCTTGCTCATTTCATAATAAGGGTAAATATTTTCATCCTGCCGTCTTGGTGAACCGTGAACCAGGTGAAGCCTCATTGTTCTTTTTTTATACTTTATATCTACCATCTTATCGACAGGAAGATTTTTTAAAAAGTTAACATTTTCTTTTTTGATTATTAAAACATCATTTGCAAGGGCGTGAGCCATGGGGGAAGATTTTTTGCTTACTTCCATAAAATTTGTCTCAGAGTAGTGAGCGATTAATTTATCCGTATTTCCTTGAATAATTTCAAAGTTGCGGCCCATAACGGTTTGAAATTCCATCATTTTTTCAATGGTGTAATTCGGGTCATATCCTGCCATTGCAATATCCCCAAGGCAGAATATTTTGTCGCATTTTTGTTTTTGGATGTCCTCTAAAACCGCATCCAGTGCAAGTTTGTTTCCGTGTATATCTGATATAATAGCAATTTTCATGGTATGATTTTAACATAAAAAAGAAAAAATTGGAAAAAAGTTGGAAAGAAATTATGGAAAAAATTCAAATAAAAATAGGGGATGTAAAAATAGGCGGCGGGGCACCGGTTTCTGTGCAGTCTATGACAAATACCAAAACCGATAATGTTGAAGCTACTATTTATCAAATAAAAGAATTGGCGGATGCGGGATGCGATATTGTGCGCCTTGCGGTTTTAAACAAGGAATGCGCCGCTGCTCTTAAAGAAATTAAACAAAAATCTCCTGTTCCTCTGGTTGCAGATATTCATTTTGACTACAGGCTGGCTCTTTTAGCAATGGAGGCCGGGATTGACGCGCTTCGTTTGAACCCCGGGAATATTGGAGGAGTTGACCATGTTAAAAAAGTAGTTGATATGGCAAAAAAAACACAAACACCTATAAGAATAGGCGTGAATGGCGGTTCGTTAGAAAAATATTTAATTGAAGATAAAACATTAACACTTGCGCAAAAAATGGTAAAAAGTGCAATGGACCATATTTCAATCTTGGAAAAAGAAGATTTTCATCTTATAAAGGTGTCCTTAAAATCATCTGATGTG
This sequence comes from uncultured bacterium, assembly GCA_948888345.1. Lineage (GTDB taxonomy): Bacteria > Cyanobacteriota > Vampirovibrionia > Gastranaerophilales > Gastranaerophilaceae > MGBC122484. Next base: position 3,653 of record CAQTPN010000179.1, read on the forward strand.
CAGACAACCATTGATGCTTACAGAATGATTTATAAAGAAATTCCGTATCCTCTGCATCTCGGTGTAACAGAAGCTGGCACATTAAGGGGAGGGATAATAAAATCGGCTATCGGCCTTGGAAGTCTTTTATCTCAAGGAATAGGGGATACAATAAGGGTTTCTTTAACGGAAAACCCTGTTGAAGAAGTTAAAGCGGGACTTGATATATTGAAGGCTTTAAAATTAAGGCAGGATGGGATAAATTTCGTATCGTGCCCTACCTGCGGCAGATGTCAGATTGATTTAATTTCTCTTGCACACAGAGTGGAAGAGAGATTTAAAAATAAATTTGATGAACGATTTAAAAAAATGAAACAATCTGTTACAATTGCAAC
>CAQTPN010000180.1:0-1443 GCA_948888345.1 uncultured bacterium
TATAAGGTCAATGGATTTTAAAAATCTAAAAAAAGCTAAAAATTTTAAAAAGCTGATACCGTTCGGGCTTATCAAAAAGCTTATTTTTTCTTTTAAAAGATAGAAGATTGTTTAATTTTTTGTGATTAAATAGCCCTTTAGTTTAGCAGGTGAAATTACCCTTTTAGATATTTTTTTATTTGTGATAAGTTTATAAACTTTTATTAAGACAAATATTTTAAAAGGGAGTGTCTTTATGCTAATTGAGAAAAGATTTCAAGAGAATGAAAATTTCGCCCTGTTAGAATTTCATAATGTAAATAAAGAAACAATACCATGGCTTGAATGTCTTGCGGGCGAATATCATTGCAAGGTTGAAAAAAAGGAATGGAGAAGCAAATACAATAATTATGTTGTATACGATTACGAGCCGTTTTGTTCTGAAGGTTTTGAAATTACGGTGACTTTATCATGCAAGGCACCTGAATTTTTGAATTTTGTAAGGTATTTATATGAAGAGAAAATGCAGGTGATTAATTATTTAAATGATTGCGTGATGTTGTAAAATTTTGGTTAAGACTGTTGCGAAATAATTAGAGGGCTTTTATAGCCCTCTAATTTATTTATTAAAGTTTTTGTTCGTTTCTTAATTTTTCATATTTTTTATCTTGAAGATGCATTGCTATAAGCCACCAGGCAGCCATTCCCACAAGAAATGCCATTGCTGTAACAGGACCCAATATTTCAAATATGTTTTCTGTCATTTTATTCTCCTCAATTGCTCAACAATCTTAACTGTTTCATCCCGCCTTATCATATAAGCCCGAAAAAATACTACAGCAACACATACTCCAATTATACCACATATAAATCCTTTAAGGGAATTGCTATTATATATTAAAGAAAAACCCCCGCCTGCAACTAAAAATGTTGACCCCCATAAATGAGTCATTTCGTTTTTAACACAACTCAATCTTCCTTTTAACTCGTCCTTTTCCATATTTTATTCTGCTTTATCCTCTTCTCTTGGAATAAGACTGCAGCCGGATTCACTGAATATAGATACAACATTTTTCCCGTTGTGTTTTGAATGATAAAGAGCTGTATCTGCGCTGTTTATAAGAGTTTTAGCCTCTTCGCCGTCCATTGGATACTGACACACACCGATACTTGTTGTAGGTGAAATATAAATGTCATCTTTAGCTTTAACTTTAATTTTTGAAATATTTATCCTGAGTCTTTCTGCAATAATAACCGCATCTTCTTTAGTGGTTTCGGGAAGGATAACAATAAACTCTTCTCCGCCGTATCTTGCCGGAATATCTATTTTTCTTACAGTTTGAGAAATCTCATTTGATAATTCTCTTAAAATCTGGTCGCCGATAAGGTGTCCGTATGTATCGTTTATACGTTTAAAATTATCAATATCAAGCATTAATAAAGACATTTTATGTTTATATCTTG
>CAQTPN010000180.1:1453-4019 GCA_948888345.1 uncultured bacterium
CTTCGAATTTCATTTTCAAGCAATGTATAGAAATGTCTTGAAATGTAAAGTTTTGTAAGGCCGTCTTTTGTTGCAAGTTCATATAATTTTGCATTATCAATAGCAATAGCTGCCTGATTTGATAATGATGTCATAAACTCCAAATCCTTTTGGTTAAAGAGTTTATTATTCTTTTTGTTTGAAATATTGATAACGCCTATTGTTTCGCCTTTTGCAATCAAAGGGACACAAAGAAGGGACTGAACATTTGGCAAAGAATCTTTATTTACAAATCTCGGGTCATTAGAGCCTAAATTTGTAATAATGGCTTTCTTTTCAAGGAATACTGTTCCTGCAACGCCTTCTCCTGCCTTAATTTGAGAGCATTGGATAAGCCCGTTGTTAATATTTTCTTCAACCCTCTTATCTGCTAAACCGTATACAACCTTTACCTGCAAAGAGTTTGATGTGTAATCATAAAGCATCAAAGACCCTTTTTCGGCCTCAAGTGTTACAAGTGCTTTGCTCAAAATTACCTGCAAAAGTCTTTTAAGGTCATCAATAAAGTTAACGGCCTGAGATATGTTGTAAAGAATTGAAATATTGTAAAGAGATTTTTGTAATTCTATGATTTTATCATCCTGCTCTTTTCGATGAAGCAGTTTTACAACCACAGGTTCCATAAATTCAAAAATCTTATTTAAGAAAATCAAATTTTCATCATCAATTTCTGCATTGCCTTCATTATCTTTGCCTATAAAGCAAATACATACAGGCATGTTTTTATCTTTATCAAAAAATACCCTTATATATTGAACTTCAAGATTTGAAAGCCCGTTTGTCTGCCAGAAAGAACTAAAAATCTGCTTATGAGCCTCATTTGTCGTTTTAATAATGGTGCCCTTGCTCATTATGGACCAGAAGGCTTCATTTTCATACTCAAAATATTCATCAAGTCTTGAATTTTGATTGGTGATAACGCTTTTAAAGACAGCATTTTCAAACAAATAAAAAGAAATCTGGTTGTTATTTAAAGCAGCACTGATTGCATCGGACATTTTGATAACTAAATCTTCAATATCAACTGCCTGACTTGCAATGGCGTTTATTTCAAACATTTTATTGAGCGTGTTTACTGCGCTCTCTAAATGGCTGTAATTATTTTCGGTCATTTCTTTCATTAGTATTTTTTATTTTTATAATATTATAAGATAAATCGCTAGTAAATACAATTTGTATAGGATATTCTACATTTTATATGGAAAATCAAATTAAAAGAAAATGTCAGGGATGCGGAAAAATTTCCAATAGAGAAGAATTTATAAAAATCACCCTGTCAAATGGAAAATTATTTATAAATCCAAACTCAAAAGTTCTGGGAAGAAGCTTATATGTCTGCCTTTCACCTGATTGTATCAAAACCTTAATAAAGAAAAAAAGACTGTACAGTGCTCTAAAATTCAAAAATTTTGATGAAATTTCACATGTTGAAAAACTATTGCAAGAAATGTTATCTTAATATTAAAAAAAGGGATACCCGATGAAAAAAATTTTACGAATATCCCAAAATAAGTTGTTTATCAAATTTTTACTGCTCTACAGGCTCTTCCCACTCAACCACCACAATGCCGTCAGCTCCTTTGCCTCCCTTGTATGGTGTAGAGTCCTTAATGGCACCTCCTCCTCCGCCTGAGCCTGCTTTAGCTCCGTCTTTACCGTAAGGAGTTTCGGATGGAGAAAAACATTTACCTGCTATCATATTTCCTCCGCATCCTCCCATACCTTCTCCGTTGGCTGCATATTTATATACTGCGGTTCCTCCGCTTCCTCCGTAGTTATTAATTCCGTTATTACCGTTAAAGCTTGTTGAGCCGTTAGATATATCAGTAAGTATTCCTCCTAATCCATGTTCTCCTTTGGTAAGTCCTCCTCCGTTACCACCGATACCGCCTTTAGCGGAATACTTCTTGCTTCCTATCTTAATAACGGTATCCTTACCATCTTCTCCTTTGCTTCCTGCTTTGTATTTAGTTAAAGGGTCATGTTCTATTTCAACTCCTTTTCCCCCTTCGCCTATTGTTATCTCAAGCTTTGCTCCTGCAACAGCGGATACTATTTTCTTTTCTTCAATAATTTCACCTGTTGAACCTCCGCCTCCGTTACTGTCACCCCATTCAATATATATGTATCCGGAAGCTCCTGCTCCTCCGTATCCGGGGAAGCTTCCATTGGTTACAACACCCCCTCCTCCGCCTCCGCCTGTTCCATAATTAGATGCATCAGCCCCCTGAGTTTGAGAATTACCAGCATTACCTCCATCGGTTAATGCACCGTCCATAAAGTATACTCCTCCGCCTTTACCTCCCCCTGCACCACCAGCTGAAGTATTACCCCCCGTACCGTTTAATCCTCCGCTTCCGCCTGATGCTGTAGGATATCTTCCTGTCCAATCATTCCATCCTGCAGAATATATTCCCTTACCGCTTCCATAATATGAATTAGGATTAGAAGCAGTAGTATACTTACCCCCTTCTCCTCCGCTTACACTTACAACAACAGCACCGCTTCCTCTTGTTATATACGTATT
>CAQTPN010000181.1 GCA_948888345.1 uncultured bacterium
TTTTTATATAAATATGATAGGTACGGTTTATAAAATTCATTCTGATTTTTACTACGTAATGCCGCGAAATAAAGACGGCAATACGCAAAATTTTGTTGAGTGCAAGCTCCGCGAAGTTTTAAAAAAACAAAAAAATAAAGTAGTAACAGGTGATTTTGTAGAGTTTGAAATTCAAGGTTCATCAGCTTTTGAAGACAATAATCAAACACAGGGTGCAATTGTTAAAATTTTAGAAAGAAAAAACTTTATTCCCCGCCCCGCTGTTGCAAACCTTGATTTAATGATAGTCGTGTCCTCTATTTTTGAACCGGATTTAGACTTTGTTCAATTAAACAGATATTTAACATTTCTTAAATATTATAATATTGAAGCACTTCTTTGTTTTAATAAAGATGATTTAGCAGAGCCTGAACGATTAAATGAAATTAAAGAGAAAATTACAAAAATTTATAAACCTTTAGGGTATAAAACGGTTTTTACATCTGCAATAAATAAAGACGGCTTTCCCTCTTTAAAAAGATATATTAAAGGAAAAACCATAGCACTTACAGGCCAGTCAGGAGTCGGGAAAAGTTCAATATTAAATGCGCTGAATCCTGAATTTAACCTTAAAACAAAAACTGTATCGGACAGATTAAAAAGGGGAACTCATACCACCCGCCACTGTGAGCTTTTAGAATTTTCGGATTTCAGAATAATTGATACCCCCGGTTTTTCAAGGCTTGTTTTTGACTTTATCCTGCCTAAAGATTTAGGGAATTATTTTGAAGAGATAAAAACTTTAAAAGAAGGCTGTAAATTCAGAGACTGTCTGCATTTAATCAATGAAAACGAAGAGTGTAATGTAGTTAAAAATATTGATAAAATTGATATTTCAAGGTATGAAAGCTACCTTGAATTCTTAGAAGAAACAAAACTTTATAAAACAAAGGTAACTTTTGAAGGTACAAAACTTGAAACGGCTTCAAAAATAAATAATAATAAAGAAATTGCAAAAATAAGCACCAAAAAACGTGCACACTCAAGGAAAAAACTTAAACAGAATACAACAAACCTTTTGCTTGAGCACCATAAAAACTATAATTTGGAGAATAATGATGATTGAAGAATATAAAAAAATAATTGAAAAAACACTTGAAGAATATTTTGATGAAAGGCTTAAAAACCCTGAATATGTGCTTTTTAAAGATGTTATAGAATCAATGAAATATACAACATGCCTTGGCGGCAAAAGGCTGCGTGCGATGCTGTGCCTTGAAGCGTGCAAAATGTTTTCAGGAGATTTTGAAGCCGCAATTCCGTCAGCCTGCGCTCTTGAAATGCTCCATGCTCAAAGTTTAATCCATGATGACCTCCCTTGCATGGATAATGATGATTTGAGGCGGGGCAAACCCTCTAACCACAAAGTTTACGGGGAAGCTATAGCAACCCTTGCGGGAGATGCTCTTATTTCATTTGCCCCTCAGATAATTATTGAAAAAACTCCAAAAACAGTCTCTTCAGATAAAATAACGAAATTATTATACGAATATTTTATCGCTGCGGGTGCTTTTGGTATAGTGGGCGGACAGACGGCAGATATTGAAGCGGAAAATTCAGCTCAAAAAATATCGTTGGAGCATCTTAAAACCATTCATAAATATAAAACAGGTGCCCTTTTTAAATGTTCGCTTGTCTTAGGCGCAATTACAGGCGGCGCGGGAGACAAAGAAATTGAAATTATAAAAGAGTTCGGGGATAAGTTCGGGCTTGCTTTCCAGATTAAGGATGATATTCTTGATTTTACATCTACAACGGAGATAATGGGAAAAACTGTAGGCAAGGACGAAAATTCAAATAAATCAACTTATGTAACAATTTTTGGATTGGAAAGTGCTAAAGAAAAATTAAAAGGCGCAATTGAGGAATGTTATGGTATACTTAAGTCAAACGGTCTGAAATCAGATGTTTTAAATAATATTATAAAATCACTTGAGATAGCAGAATAGATTAGAAAAATAACGGGGAATATGTTTTACGGTACAGGATATGAGGTTTTATTTACAGGTATTGCAAGTGCTTGTTTTGCGCAAATTTTAAAGGTTATTTACTATTTTTTAACTCATAAAAAAATGAACTTTAAAATTTTTACAACAACAGGCGGCATGCCGAGTTCTCATTCGGCAGGCGTTATAAGTCTTTCAACATCAGTCGGGCTTGTTGAAGGTTTTTCTTCCGTAAGTTTTGCTGTGGCTTTGGGTTTTGCACTTGTTGTATTGCAGGATGCTGCAGGTTTAAGGCGTGCTGCCGGAAAAACAGCCGCTACATTAAACAGGCTTGTTTCAGAAATTATTGAGCATACAAACCAGACAAAACCCTATGAAGTTTTAAAAGAATTATTGGGACACACACCTTTTGAAGTGTTTATGGGCTCGCTTTTGGGTGTTGTTTGTGCATTATGGATACATTTCTTTATGCCAAACCTTCCATTTCTTGCATTTTTAAAATAAGAATTTTGTTTTTATTTGTCAGCTAACTGTAATATTGAAAAATATATAAAGGAAATAGAAAATGGTTAAACGTATTACAACGGAAGATATTCTAAATGATAGAAACATCTTCACATCACAAGAGGCCGATGAAATAAGAAAAAATATCGAGCGTGAAGTGAAAAAATTCAAATGGGGCGGAGCGCGCAAAAATAGCGGTAGAAAGCCTGCTGATGAGAGCAAAGTATTAAAATTTACAAAAAGATTAACAGAAAAAGAAAAACAGTTTATAGAATATGCAAGAGCCCACAATATTAACTATGATGATTTAATGCAGGGTTAAAATTTTGCATTGCACATTAATTTGTACAATGCAAAATTTATGAATATAATAAATTTATGATACCCTTCTCAACATCCCTGTGAAACTTGTTTTTGCCACAGGTTCATCATCTTCGGGTAATTGCGGTCTTTTAATTCTGTCGGGCACAGGTGCTTCAAAGCTTGTCAGGCCTATATATCCTTCATTTATCCTGCCAAAGCCGAAAACTCTGCCCAATAATCCAAATATTTTATCCATTTTTTTCCTTTCTTGTTCAAATAATCTTTAAAAAATTTTTAAAGAAATATTTTAACTCTTCAAAATCAAACCTGCCGATTTTATTTGAACATTATATTAAAACGGGGAAAACTTTAAATTAACTGTTCATCCAAAATGTTGTGATAGAATTAAGTATAATGTTTTAAATAAAAATTGTAAACAACGATATGGATGAAAGTTTAATAAATCAATCTATAAAACGCGCACTTGAAATTACACAAAAGTCTTATTCAAAAGACGAAACTCTTTCTATGCTTGAATTTGGGGATGAATTTGAAAAACCTGTTGCAATAATGTCCCTTAAAAATCTTGAAAATAAGAATGAAGCAGCTCTTTTGATTAATAATTTAACCGGATGCGACGGAAGAATTAGAGAGGCAGCAGCACTAAAGATTTCAGAATTTCTGAAAACCCCTGAAACTGCCGAATTTTTCTATGATGAAAAAAGCGTAGATACGATTTTAAACGGCATAATGGATATAAATCCAAACGTTGGAAGAGCTCTTATTGAAGGTATTAAGGCTTCTTTATCTTTGCAAAAACTTATTTTAAAACCGCTTCTGGATAGAATTTTAAATATTATAGAAAAATTAAAAATCCTCTCTGATACGCCCTTTGCCGAAAATAAGCTTAAAAATACAAAAAACCACGCAAAAAATAAAATAGTTTTTAACCTTTACTGGGCACTGGAGACGTTATACTATACAGATTTTAACAATTCTTATAATAAAATATTTGAGGCTGAGCTTTTAGAAATATTAAATTTTACATCAGGCTACATTGATTATACAATAAGGGAAAAGGCCGCTAAAGTTTTATCAAAAATGGATACCCCTCCGCATGATTTGTTACAGAAATTGAAAAATGATGAAAATTTTTATGTAAAAAATCAACTTTTATGCTAACATCAAAGGAAGTAGAAAT
>CAQTPN010000182.1 GCA_948888345.1 uncultured bacterium
AAACTATCTAAAAATCGCGCGCTTATTGTATTTTACCATGTGCAAAAAATGTTCAAATTTTTAAACAGCTTTTGACAGGGTTATACAGATAATGTTATTTATATTATTTTCCTGCATAGTTTTTATAATTTCATCGAGCGTTGCTCCGGTTGTGACGATATCATCAATAACAACAACTGTTTTATTTTTAAAATCCTTATATTTTCTGAAGTTTAAACCAAAAACCCCTTTGACGTTATTCTTTCTTTTAAACTTATTAATCTTGTATTGAGGAGATGTATCTTTAATTTTTATTAAAAAATCGTTTAAAATCTTAATATTTTCACCTTTTAAACTTCTGATTAAGGTAAATTCTTTCACAATTTCAAAAACATTATTGTACCCGCGCTCTTTTATATTTCTTTTGGTGGTAGGAACAGGTACAAATACTGCGTTTTGAAACTTTTCAATATTTCCCTTTTTATTTTGTTCAAAGGCCAAAATCTTATCATAATAATCAGATAAAAATTGTGCTAAAACCCTTGCTGCGGCTTTCTTGTGGTGAAATTTTAAATTATGAATAAGCGTGCGTATTGTATCTTTATAAATTGTTGCGGAATAAATTTCAACACCTCTTAATATCCCCTGTGGAAAACCTGATAAAATTTCAACAGTTTTTGCACAGGAATTACACAGAATTTTATCATCTTTTGAACAACCGCAAATACAGCAATTTTCTTTGTAAATTAAGGCTAAAAACCTTTCAAAAAGCTGTTTTGAAAGGTTTTTAAACCGGTTAAATAAAATATTAAATTTTGTCATAAAATTTTAAGCTAAACAATTTCTGTATTTTTTAAAAAAGAATTAATAAATTTATTTGCCGACAATACCTGTTAATGGTGAAGAAGCACTTGCATACTGTTTTACGGGAATTCTTCCGGCTTCATAAGCAGCTCTTCCTGCCATAACTCCGTATTTAAATGCTTCTGCCATTTTAACCGGGTCAGATGCTTTTGCAATTGCAGTATTTATAAGACAAAAATCAGCCCCCTTTTCCATAACAGCTGAAGCATCCGAAGGAACCCCGATTCCAGCATCTACAACAACCGGAATATTTGATTGTTCAATAATAATTTTAATGTTTTCCATAGTTACAACTCCTTGCCCTGAGCCGATTGGAGAGGCTAAAGGCATAACTGTTGCGCACCCTATTTCTTCTAAACGTTTTGCTAAAATCGGGTCTGCATTAATATATGGCAATACTACAAAACCCTCATCTACAAGGACTTTAGCTGCATTTAATGTTTCAATCGGGTCAGGAAGTAAAAATTTAGGGTCGGGAATAACCTCTAATTTTATCCAGTTATTTATGCCCATAGCTCTTGATAGGTGGGCAATACGGATGGCTTCTTCAGCGGTTGCACACCCTGCAGTGTTAGGTAAAATCCAGTATTTATTTAAATCAATATTATCCATCAGACCGACATGGCCTTGAAATTTTTCTTCAACCCTTCTGATAGCAACGGTTACAATCTCTGCCCCGCTTGCGGCGTGGGCTTTTTTCATTGTTTCAAAATCGTCAAATTTACCTGTTCCAACCATCAACCTTGTTGAAAACTCGCGGTCAGCAATTTTTATAGTCATAATTTTTCTCCCCAAACTTTTATAATATAATAATTTTATGACAAAAATAAACAAATAAAATTAATATGAAAAACTTTGATACTAAACAAATAGATGAACAACAAATGCCTCAATATACAAAACTGGAAGAATTTGATTATTTTCTTCCGGATGAATTGATTGCGCAATTTCCGTTAAAAAAGCGTGATAATTCAAGAATGATGGTAATTTCAAGGGAAAATAACAGCGTTCAAAATAAACACTTCTTTGATTTTATAGACTATCTTAAAAAAGGAGATGTTTTAGTATTAAATAACACCAAAGTTATTCCAGCAAGGCTTATTGGAACTAAATCAACGGGCGCAAATATAGAAATATTCTTGCTTCACCCTGCAGCAGATAATTCGGAAAATAATAATAACCGGCCAAAAGCCTTATGGTATGCAATTATTAAGAATTTAAAACGTCTTAAAGAAAACGATATTGTATATATTTCGGAAGAATTATCCGTAAAATTATTAAAAAAAGGGAATTCTGCGCAATCCGGACCGGATGAAAACCTCGTAGAACTTATATTTGAAGGCGATAATCTTTCCGATATGCTGGAAAAATACGGTGAAATGCCCTTGCCACCTTATATTCAAAGAAAAAATATTCTGGAAGATAAAAACACATATCAGACAGTTTTTGCAAAAAAGCTTGGAAGTGTAGCAGCACCTACTGCAGGGCTTCATTTTACGCCTGAAATACTTGATAATATTAGAAAAAAAGGTGTAAAAATTGCCTATATTACACTAAATGTGGGGCTTGGAACATTTTTGCCCGTAAAGGAGCAAAATATTTTGAATCACAAAATGCACACTGAAAGTTTTGAAATTACAAAAGAAGCCTCAGATACAATAAATGAACTTTTAAATCAGAAAAAAGACGGTGTGCAAAATTCAATAATAGCTGTAGGAACCACTGTAACAAGGACCCTGGAAGCTGTATATAAAAAATACGGGGAAATACGGCCCGTTAAAGATGAAACGGATATTTTTATCTACCCGCCTTATAAATTTAAAGTTATAGATAAACTTTTGACTAATTTTCACCTGCCTAAATCCACACTTATAATGCTTGTTTGCGCTCTTGCAGGGTATGATTTTACACTCTCCTGTTATAAAAAAGCAGTGGATGAAAAATATAGATTTTTTAGCTATGGCGATTGTATGTTTATAGATAAGTAGGTTTTAACTCCAAAGTATCTATATAAATTGTTTAACAAGCTGATTAAGTTCATCATCGGTCATTTTAAAATCCTCATTTGCACTTGAATAATCAAAATTTGGGATAATGTGTTTTGAACCGGGCCATAAATTCTTTGAACTTGAAACCTGATTTTCCGGCAAAATTATATATTTATCTGCTATTTCTATAGTGTTTGGATTTTCTGTTGAAGTTATAAATTCTTCACTCAATTTTTCACCGGGACGAGCCCCTATGATATCGTATTTTGTATCAGGTGCAACGGTTTTTGCTAATTCTACTATACTTGTATTTTTTAATTTAGGTATAAAAATTTCTCCGCCATTCATGGATTCTATACCAGTTAAAATCAGGTCTGTCGCTTGTTTTGGGGTCATAAAAAATCTGGTCATATTTTCATCGGTAATTTTTAAATTTCCCTTTTTACTTTGTTCTTTGAAAAACGGAATAATGCTGGCTCTGCTTCCAAGAACATTCCCTAAACGCACACAGCTGAATTTTACGCCATCAAAATTTGTATATTTATTTGCATCAGTAAATAACTTTTCACCGACAAATTTTGTTGCACCGTATAAACAGCTTGGAGATGCAGCTTTATCGGAACTAATAGATAAAACTCTTTTAACATTTGAATGTAAAGATGCGTTAATTATGTTTCTAACCCCGTCAATATTTGTTTTAACAGCTTCTTCGGGGTCATCTTCACACATCGGAACAAGTTTCATTGCGGCGGTATGAATTACAACATCAACATCTTTAAAGGCTTTTTCAAGGCTTTTTTCATCGCGTATATCCCCGATTGTAAACCTTACTTTGGGATTATTCCTGTATTTTGCCTTCATATCGTGCTGTTTCATTTCATCTCTGGAAAAAACAGTAACAGTTTTAGGATTATAATCAGAAAGCAACGTTTCAAGAAGCTGGTTTCCTATTGTTCCGGTACCGCCCGTTATTAAAATATTTTTGTTGTTTAAATCATATTTTTTATAGGGGTTTATATTCACTGTACTGATATTTGAGGTAAAATAAATTATATTATCTTTATTGAATTCAGGGAAATTTAATGACTTATGGTTAATACCTGCATCTTTTGTTTTACATTCTTGAAAAC
>CAQTPN010000183.1 GCA_948888345.1 uncultured bacterium
TGTTTCATCAATAACTGCAGGAGTGTTTCCTGAGCCTACGCCCAATGCCGGTTTGCCTGATGAGTAAGCTGCCTTAACCATTCCGGGGCCGCCTGTAGCAAGGATTGCATTAATTCCGGGGTGTTTCATAAGCATATTTGATAACTCAATTGACGGAACATCAATCCAGCCGATGATATCTTCAGGTGCACCTGCTTTAATTGCTGCATCTAAAACAATTTTAGCGGCAGCAATTGTTGATTTTTTAGCTCTCGGGTGTGGTGAGAAAATAATCGCATTTCTTGTCTTTAAACAGATTAAAGATTTAAAAATAGCGGTTGAAGTCGGGTTTGTGGTTGGAACGATACCTGCAATAACGCCTAAAGGTTCGCCCACTTTTTTGATACCGTTTACTTTGTCTTCTTCTAAAATTCCGCAAGTTTTAGCGTCTCTGAATTTATTGTAGATGTATTCAGATGCGAAATGGTTTTTAATAATTTTATCTTCAACAACGCCCATGCCTGATTCTTCTACTGCCATTTTAGCAAGAGGAATTCTCGCTTTGTTTGCGGCAAGAGCTGCTGCTCTAAAGATTTTGTCGATTTGTTCCTGAGAATAGCTTGCAAATTTTTTCTGCGCAGCTTTTACTCTTGAAATTAATTCTTCAAGGTCCTCAGCAGTCTCAACAGGTTTTCTTAAAACCTCATCATTGCATTCGCAAGTGCAAGTGCAATTTTTCTCTTCTGTCATGTTTTTGTTTCTCCTTAAAAATATAAGTATTCAACGATTGTTTTAGTTTTAGATGCTGAAAGCTTGTTCAGCATGACATAATTACCAATTTTTTGAGGTGATTTTTATTCGTGATTTTATTCACAATAACATCATATAACAAAAACAAGAATTTGCAAGTGTATTTTATACATTCTTAAGACAGAATATAATTGAAATGTGATTTTTTAAATCAGGTGAACATAATTTGATTTAATAAGTTTCGGAATTTATCTGCTTTATATAAAATTTAAGCAGCATAGGGCTGATTTCATAGTCCGTAAAAGGTTCTAAGTCAAGTTTTCCCAGTGCTTCTTTATTAAAATTTGTGTATTCCGGCATTATGAAATATTTTACTTTTAAATCACCCAAAATTCCAAGACAGCAAGGGTTTACATAATTTCTTCCAAATGTTTCAATAAGATTGGAATATTCCTGCATATAAATAGAATTTGTTGAATTTGCTCCATGGGGTGAAATTACAATCTTTGCATTATAAAAGTATTTTATTTGTTCTTCAACGCTTAATTCTTCGGGAATTATTGTTTCAAAGTTATTTTGTTCTAATATTTCATTTATTTTATTTATATTTTTAACTTTTCTTTGCCCGATTCTTTTAATAAAAATATTTTTCGGGTAAATTTTATCCTGAAGACTGTCTCCAATGTTTGATAAGATTTCATCTCTCATGTTTTTTATAATTTCAGGATATCTTCTGTAGGATTCAAGAAGTTCTGTTACATGGCATTCTTTAACCTTGTAGAGGGTATCATTTTGAAAATATAAAATTTTTTCATCGGGAATATTTAATAATTTCAATAACTCTTTAGTGTGCTTGTTTTCAAACACAAGATATTTGCCTTGATATCCTTGTTTTTCAAATGCAAAAATAATCGGGAGAGCTTCAAAAGTAAAATGCCAGTAGTTTTTATTCCAATCTCTTGCAAAGCATGTGAGTTTATCAACTTCAATTTCTTTTTTAAAATTGAGAGCATGTCTTGTATTTGGGCAAAAAGTTTTAAAGTGGTTTTTATAGAAAAAGGATTCTTTTAATATCTGCTTGTGATTTTTAAAAATTAAAGCAGGCTTCCCGCCGATTTTCATATCATTCAGTATGAAAACTTTCAGATTGTTTTGAAGTGTGTAAATTTTTGAATTTTCTTTATTTGCTTCAATATAATCTTTTGCTGATACAAAGTTAAAATAATTTGAATAATATTTGTTTATTAATCTGCTTTTTAATTCCTTCCCGCTTAAAATTCTTAAAAATTTTCTTAAATCCATCTTTGCTCCTAGCCTTGTTCTACACTATTGTAACATTAAAACAGGACTTAAGATTATTAATTTTGGGAAAAATATCCGCTTTTATGTGTTTTGGGGTTTAAAGAAATTCATTATGCCGTTATAAATTTTGTTTAAAAATTGCTTTATAAAGCCTTCGTCCGAAGTGTCCCGAACTTCGGGTATTTCATCGCCCATAGTTTCCGTGCCTTTTATCGGAAGAGCTGAAATATTATATTTATCCAGAAAGTTTTTATAGGTGTTATCATTTTTCATTGATGTATATTCTTCCGGAGTAAAAATACCGTCCTCCCCTGCATAATTATCTATTAGGGCTTCAATTTCCGTTGTATCGATATTGTATCCTAAATAAGAAAGATTATTCAAAATATTGACTTTAATTTCGCCCTTTGCAGTTATTCCATCATTGCTGCCCTCTTTATCTATCCACCCCATTTCTTTTTCACAAAAATTACTTAAAGAATGATATGTATCTATGACATTTCCCCACTCCTCTCCGTTTAAAAATTCTGCCCAGCCTTGAGGAGTGAATTCATTGTTATTGAAGGCATATCCACTTAAAGCATTTTGAATTTTATCTGTCTGTGATTTTAATTTTTCGTATTCATAAGAGCCTTCCTCAAGCCCTTGAAAGAGAGTTTATATTTAAGCTGTTATAAGCTTCATTAATTGTTATTTTGCCATCGCCGTTTCCGCCGTTTTCTACAGCATCCATTCTTTTAAAAGTGCCGGCTTTTATTTCCTCTAAATAGCTTTGAGGAAAAGTGGTTTTTTCAATTCCCATAGTTTAATATTTCTCCTAAAAATCCTCTTATTTTAATAAAGTATTTTTGAACTTTAAAATTGCCGTTATAAAATACCGGAAATTGTAAAAATGTTTATAATATGGCTTGACTATATAAACGGGTTTTTGCGATAATCATGTTTACCATCAATGTTATTATTTTTAGCAATGGAAGGATAGGAGAAGTAATGAAAATAGCTAAGAAATTATTTGCGACAACAATTGCTTTTGCTGCAATGGCTACCGTAGCTTTTGCTGAAGAGCCGAAAGTTGAAGCTTATGCTCACCCGACACTTTTCGGTACTCAAAGCCAGACACTGGTTGATGCCGAAAGCACATATCAAACAGGCGGACAAATTTTAAAAACAAAAAATAGAATGGGCGTTAAAAACAAATGTGATGTGTATATTAGCTCATGGTCAAAAGATTTGCTTAAAGCAATGAGAGAAAGCCAGGAAAAAGCAGGGTATTCAAAAGATTTATTTAACCCTAAAATGCCTATTTTAAGGTCAGAACTTGCTTTTGCTTTAGCTGAAGGCTTAAACGCTTCTGCTGCTGATGCTGATTATGCTGATGTTTCAGAAGGATACTGGGCAAAGGATAAAATTGGTGCCGCAACTAATGCAGGCTATATGATAGGTTATCCTTCAGGTGTATTTAAACCGGACCAGCCTATTACAAAAGCTGAAGTTTTTGCAACAATTGCAAAACAAATTGATGTTAAATATAATGACGGCGTTCCTTATTACAAAGGAAAAGCAGTTCAATATGTTCCGTCATGGGCTTATAACGCTGCAAACGAAGTTATTGCTTCAGGTCTTTTAAACGGCGTTCCTAATCAAAATAAAATCATCAATGATGAATACTTATCAAAAGAACAGGTGGCATACTTAGTTGGTGCCTTAAAGAAAAACAGCACTTTTGCAAAAGGTTTATCAGCTGCATCTGCAAACCAATCTGCTAAATGCTGCAAGGCAGGTGTTACTACTTTAAAAATTAAACTTTTAGACAGATTAAGTGCTAAAACATCAAATGTTGGCGAAGCATTCACCGCAAAAACAAC
>CAQTPN010000184.1 GCA_948888345.1 uncultured bacterium
CCTTGATAGTCGCCAAGGTACGTCGTTTCAATGTGCGCTATCAATATCGTGTCATTTTCCTTGAGCCCCAGTTTCTTTAATTCCTGATAAACTCCCATGGAATCAAGGATATTAGCAAGTCTCCGCATCTGCTGAGTATTTCTTGTATCTGTTACACTTGCCAGCCTTCTTATTTTACCACCATCTGCCAAAAATGTGTTTTTGTTAAGTTTAACAACAGTAAAATCGCTGTCGTCATTATCGTCAAAACCCTCATCATACTCTATCTTTAAAGGATTTTCAGGATGCGGAATTTCATCTGTCTTTTTGTAAAGATGATTTAAGATTTCTTTAATTCCATCCCCCGTTGCGCATGAAATCGCAAATACATCATTGTTAAGTTTTTTAAACTTTTCTATCATTTCCTTAACATAATCTTCATCAAGAATATCGGTTTTATTCAATAAAACCACCTGATATAATGACGACAATCCTTCGCCGTATTTTTTAAGCTCATTATTAATTATATTGTAGTTTTCAATCGCATCTTCTTTTGAAATATCCACAACATGAATTAAAAATCTGCATCTTTGAACATGTTTTAAAAATTCATACCCGAGGCCCACTCCTTGATGTGCACCCTCTATAATCCCCGGAATATCGGCAATTACAAACCCGTCCCCCATTGGTTTTTTAACTACACCTAAATTCGGGACAAGCGTTGTAAAAGGATAATCAGCAATTTTTGGCCTTGCGGAAGATACTTTTGAAATAAAGCTTGATTTTCCGGCATTCGGCATCCCGAGAAGCCCGACATCTGCAATTAGTCTTAATTCAAGCTCCAATTCTCTTTCAACCGGTGCCTCCCCGGGTTCGCAAAATTGGGGAGCTCTTTTTTGGGCAGTTGCAAATCTTGCATTTCCTCTGCCCCCTCTGCCGCCTTTGGCGACAAGTATTGTTTTTTCATTAACATCTAAGTCAGCTATAAGTTTACCCGTCTTTAAATCTCTTACAATAACCCCTACAGGCATCTTTAAAAAAATATCTTTCCCGTCTTTTCCATGACAGTTTTTATTCCCTCCGTTCTGCCCGTCTTCTGCTTTATAAACAGATTTATAGGTAAAATCAAGAAGGGTTGACATATTTTCATCGGCCACAAAATAAATATTTCCGCCCCGTCCGCCGTCACCGCCTGCAGGGCCTCCTTTATCGACAAATTTCTCCCTCCGCCATGCAACGGCACCTCTGCCGCCCCTGCCGGATTCAATTCTTACCTTCACTTTATCAATAAATGCAGCCAATAAAATAATTCCTTAAATCAAAAAATTATCCCTCAATTGTACAACTTGTAAAGGATTTTTTCCAGCTTGCACGGCAATTAAGCACCCTTTGTGTTACAAAAATTTACGTAAATTTTAATTTAATAAGTTTCATCTATAACCCCGTCACCGTCTAAATCAATTTTAGTTTTTGTTACATTGCCGTTTTTATCCTTATATTCATATTTTGCATAAGTAATATTGCCATCCGTATCGTATTTTTTATCCGTATTTTTTGTACTGCCGTCTTTTTTGGTAACACTTTCGGTAGATTTTGTTAAAACTCCGCTATCGTTATAAATAAGCCATTCATAGGTACCTGAAACACCGTCTTTATTGGTTTGTTTTGTGGTCTTTGAAGTTAAAACCCCGTCTTGATTGTATTTTTTATATACAGAAGATGATACTTTTTTATTTTTTGTAAATTTTTCCTTTGAAATATAGGAAGGCTGGCCGTTTTCATAATAATTTGTCATGGTTCGGGATTTTATTTTTCCCTTTGAATATTTTTCTTCTTTTGAATACATTATGCTGCCGTATTCGCGGTATTCATATTTTGCCTCATCAGTTTTATACCCGTTTTTGTAATTAAGTTCTTTTGTTAATTCACCGTTGCTTTGCAGATATTTTTTGTATCCGATTATATTGCCTTTCTTATCATAAGTATTTTCCCTCAGAATATTTCCGTCCATATCTTTTACAGTATCTTTTCTTGCACCGTCTTCAAGTTTTTCGCTTTCAACAGCTGTCTCGACAAAATAGTTTTGATATTCATTTTTATCGGATAAATCACAGCCTGAAATATTCGGAAAAGTATTTAAAAACGTTTTTCTTGAAAGAACAATATCTTTGCTTGAATCGTGCGGATTGGTAATTGTAACCGTTTCGTCGTCCGCGCTTTTAACAGCATAAGCATGAGGCCCGTATAAGTTTACCTTTTTACCGTTCACATCTTTAATATTTTTAATTTCATCCATACTGGCATTTAAAGTGTAATTTTTATTTTTATTTTCAACAAATTTATCTAAAAGGCTTTCCTTATCTGAATATTCAGTGGCACATTCTCCGGTTTTTCCGGTAATCCAATATATAAGTTCGGGTGAAAGGCCGCCTTCAATGGTAGATACACCGCCATTTGGCAAATCGGGATTACTCCATCCTGAATCCAGATTTTGTTCAACCATTTCCATATACTGTTCATCGGTAAAGAAAAAAGAAGGTGCCTCATCACTAAGCATAAGTTTTCCGCTCATAAGTTCATCCCTTACCTTTTCAACGGCCATTTCAAGGATAATCATATCATCGTCACCGGATGAAATACTGAGCCTTTCATTCTTCTTTTTTTGATTTAATTCTTTATTTGAAATCCAATAATCGCCAACACCTTTTAAATGCACCATAGTGCCGTCTTTTTGATAGTCAAGCGCATCTTTGATTAATTTTTTACCCTCTTTTGTATAGCTTAAAGCGTTAACACCGGACAATAGCCAGCAATCCCCGGTAATTAGACCCTGTTTTGTATTCCCGATTTTACCGTCCTTTGTATCCTTATTTTTTGCGCCCTTAACGGATGCAACACTTTTAGTTGATGCAATATCTTCATAATTATCATCAAGAGTTTCATCTTCAATTTCAAGGGAAATTTCTTCATTTTCACCGGCAGTTTCAATTTGATTTTGAAAATGACCGGCTATATGTGTACTCCTCCCGGTATTAAGCCCTTTTATATCAACCCTTTCTGTATTAACAGGAGTATTTAAAAACTGTACATTTTCCATCACAAAACCTTTTTTAAGATATATTATTGTAAAAAACGACATATTTTAAAAATAACTTTAGAAAAAAATGTATAAAATAAAGTTATGTAACAAAAAAATTATCATCTTAAGAAGAATCAGCAAACTTTATTTTTCACACGCTTTAAAGAAAGCATAGACATGAATTCAAAAGGACATTTTTTATGAAACTTCAGGCAGTTAGCAGCAGAAATTACAGCACTAATTTTAACGGCAGAAAAAATTTTAAAAATATTCAAACATCAAAACCGGAAAAAACAAAAGGCAAAGAATACGATACAATAAAAAGCCTTGCACTTTTCGGCGCAGCAGTTGCAGCAGCAATGAGCATCTCAGGGTGCAGCCCGAAATATCAGGATAAAATACCGTCAGAACCGGTACCTGCTCCTATAGAAGAATGGATTATATGCAACGATGATGACGATTGTTTTGATACAAATATTACAGGTGACCATTCAGACACAAGAAGCGTTGAAGAAAAATACGACATAATAGAAAAAAGTGTTCAGGAAGCTGTCGACGGGCTTGAATATCTTCATAATGAAGTATGGGATTCATTCCCCGAAATATATCAAATAACAAAAGATACAGACGGCAATGTAACAAGCTATATTCAGCCTGATGAAAACAGCAGAATCAAAGAATATGATTCCGATTTAGATTATAAAAATTATTACAGCGATAACATCATTGCACAAATAGCATCAGGAGAAGTAAAACCCTGGGAAAATGTAAAAAATGAAAAAGAAGCAGTCCAGCTCATAAAAAAACTTTTAAATTGTGCTC
>CAQTPN010000185.1:0-2561 GCA_948888345.1 uncultured bacterium
TTCTATCAGAAATTATTTAAACGGTTTAGATTTTATGGAAGTGGAAACACCCGTATTAATCAAAACAACGCCGGAAGGCGCAAGAGATTATCTTGTACCGAGCCGTGTTTTTGACGGAAAATTCTTTGCACTTCCTCAATCTCCGCAAATTTTCAAACAACTGTTAATGGTTGGCGGAATTGAAAAGTATTATCAAATCGCGAAATGCTTTAGAGATGAGGATTTAAGGGCAGACAGACAACCTGAATTTACACAGGTGGATATTGAAATGAGCTTCGTTGAACAGGAAGATATTCTTAAAATGACAGAAGGCCTGTTAAAGGATGCCTTTAAAGCCGCAGGTGTTGAAATTCAAACTCCTTTCAAACGTCTGACCTGGAAAGAAGCTATGGAAAAATACGGTTCAGACAAACCCGACACAAGATTTGGCTTAGAATTATTTGACGTAACCGATATTATGGAAGCTTCAACCTTTGAAGCATTTAAAAATGTCATAAGCGCAGGCGGAACCGTCCGCGCAATTAAAATCCCGGGCATTGCAGGGTATTCAAGAAAAGAGATGGATGATGTCAGAAATCTTGCAATTAAATTCGGAGCAAAAGGTTTAGCATGGGTAACATACCTTGAAGATGGCAGCGTTAAATCTCCCGTGTTTAAATTCTTAAATGAAGAGCAGATAAATGAAATTCAAACCCGTGCTAATGCCGAAAAAGGCGATATAGTATTCTTTGTAGCCGATAAACCAAAAGTTGTATTTGATGTTTTGGGAAGATTCAGATTATACTTCGGCGACAGATTAGGTTTAATTGATAAAAACCAGCATGACCTTCTTTGGGTTGTAGATTTTCCTTTATTTGAGTATTCAGAAGAGGATGAAAGGTATGTATCCGTTCACCATCCATTTACAATGCCTGCCCTAGAAGATATTGACAAGCTTGAAAATGATAAAGGAAACGTAAAATCTATAGCTTATGATGTTGTTTATAACGGAAATGAACTTGGCGGCGGCTCAATCAGAATCCATGATGCCGAAATCCAGCAAAAAGCATTTAAGGCACTCGGGCTTACGGAAGAAGATATTCAAGAAAAATTTGAATTCCTTGTAAATGCTTTCCAGTATGGAACACCTCCGCACGGCGGCCTTGCCCTTGGTTTAGACAGGCTTGTAGCCCTTTTAACAAGGTCTAATTCAATAAGAGACGTTATCGCATTCCCGAAAAATTCTCAGGCAAAAGATTTAATGACAAATGCACCCGGAATTGCAAGCGAAGAACAACTTAGAGAATTACACATAAGACTTAGAAACCCTGTGAAGATATAATTTTAAACAATAGAAAAAACCGCCTTTTAAAAATAAAGGGCGGTTTTTTTTAATATGAAATATTATCTTCTATAACAGATTTATAAATAAGACTTGAAGCCTGCTGAATAAAGTCGCGCGCCGAATAATCATTAAAATTGCGTTTTGTTAAGATTACAACAATATACTTTCTGCCGGATGGAGCATAAACAATTCCTGCATCGCCGAGCATAGTTCCAATATCGCCTGTTTTATGAATAAATTCAGCTTTTTTCGGGAGGCCGGCATGGATTAAGGTATTATTGTGGACGTTTGACATATACTGCTGTATTAAATATTTAGAATTACTGTTTAAAAATTTGGGATTTTCAATATTATATAAAAGTGTGGCCATATCCTTTGCACTGATTGTATTTGTTCCTTTCAGGTCAGGAAGCCAGTTTGACATCTGAGTAGATTCCAGACCCCATTTTCTAACAGCGGAATTCAAGCCTTCCATCCCGCCAATTTGCTCTAAAAGCATATTTGTAGCAGAATTATCGGAAGATTGTATCATAATACTTGCAAGATGATTAATTGAATACTCATTTCCCGCCTTTTCATACTGCAAAGAACCTGAACCGGATGTTCTGTAGATTTCATTAAACTGCAATTTTTTATGAAAATCAATAGGCTTATCCGTTGCTTTTTTCAGGGATTCAGAATATCTTAACAATTCTACAAGAATTGGGAGTTTAATAATACTTGCTGAAGAATAAAGCTCATTTGAATTAATTTCCACACTTCTTGATTTAGAATAATCCCAAACATAAATAGCAGGTTCAATTTGAGGATATTTTAAAGACAGCATTGTTAATTTATCTTCAAGTTCATAAAATCTTGAAGACGGTGCAAGTGCCACCATTTGAGCCCTGCTATGGCGGGTCGGGACAAGCAGCCTTTCATTCATAAAACTTGAATTTGAAAGATATTTTGCAGTCGGATTTATATATTCTTTTGCATTAAAATTAATATTTCTATTCAAAAAACGATTTAAAAGCATTGGCTCAAAATAATTTGCAAAATTATAGGGAAGAATATAATAAATAAATGCCGCAAAAAATGCCAGAGTAAACGCGAGTTTAAATAAAAGCTTAAATAATGTTTTAAGAGGGTTTTCCTTTTTTCTTACCCTTCTTTTTGGAATCGGCCGCACATTTACTTTTCCGGCAAAATATCCTGAAGGATGCGCATAAGAAGCATTACCGCCGTAATTTTGAGA
>CAQTPN010000185.1:2571-3878 GCA_948888345.1 uncultured bacterium
GGGGCAATGCCAGAAACTCCTTAATTATATTAACAGTTTATAAAAAAATTAATAATTTTTAATAATTCAAACGTATGAAAAAAGATTGTAAAATATAAGCCATTTGATGGAAAATATGATATACTGTTTTCTATATTATTTAACAGGGATGAAATTATTGAAAAATATAAAAAATACAATTTTAAAAATTTTCATTGCAGTTTTTGCATCATGTATATTTATCCCTTCATATGCTGCCGATGTTCTTAATTTACCGACACATTCAATTAAAGGTAAATTTGAAGCAGTGTCTGACGGTTTAATTCAAATTAGCGAAAAAGGAATAAGTAAAACATATATAAGAACTGATAACCCCTTTGATATCTACACGGATTACATCACATACAGAATATCCCCTATTTCAAAAACTGTGGAGAGCATCCCATGTAAGGTAACATTTGTTGACACTTTTGTTGTAAAAATTAAGGTGCCAAATTCAAACAGTATCGAAATACCGAGATACAGGGTAAAAAATCTGGAAATCAACATAAAAAATTAAAATAAAGGAAAAATATATGAACGTAATTATCTATGGCGACAATTCTAAAGAAAATCTGGAAGAAATTTTAATGATGAGCGGCGATTATATGGTAAGACATTTTTCGCCCGATGACATACAAAATTACAAAGATGTAAATCCTTCCGTTATGGTGTTTGATATGCCATTGGATAAAGTAAAAGAGGTTTGCGCCGTTACAAAGTTTGATGCGGGGGTTTTAATTGTAACCGATGAAATTCCTGAAGATTTAACTGTACGCGCCGAAAGTTTTGATTATATTAAACGCCCTATAAACAATATTGAATTAACTACAAGAATTGACTCTTTAGGAAAGGTTATGAAATATAGAAATAACCTTAAAACCATAGCTATTACTGATGAATTAACCGGTTTATACAATAGAAAATACCTTCATTCAAGGCTTGATGCGGAAATTTCCCGTGCAAAACGTTACGGGACAAGTTTGTCTTGTGTTTTAATTGATATTGATTTCTTTAAAACCGTAAATGATATGTACGGCTACGATTGGGGTGATGTGCTGTTGAAAAAAATCGCCCAGATGCTCGAAGCACTTATCAGAAAAGAGGATATCTTAACCCGCTACGGTGATGAAGAATTTATCCTTGTTCTTCCAAATACATCAGAAGAACAGGCATTTATCTTTGCGGAACGTTTTCGCCGCGATATTGAAAAAATGGAATTCATACCGGCTTCAGAAGAAGAAAGACACCCGATTACAATTTCAGGCGGCATTTCAGCATATCCATTC
>CAQTPN010000186.1 GCA_948888345.1 uncultured bacterium
CATATACTAGCAAAAAAAATAAATTTCATGTTTTATATGTAAAAGTGAAAAAATATTGGTCGAAACATTTTCACTTTCCTCAAAAAAATAAACACGATTGGGAGAAAAAATATGTCAAACAACATTAACAATTTAGGTTTTAATGCCGTAAATTTTAATGGCAAGAGTAAAAAAGAAGAAAAAGAAACTCCAAAATGCGAGTGTCCTGAGTGTAAACAGGCAGAAGGCTCCGCAATGGAAGCACTTGAAAGCGCAGGGCGTGCCCAGCTTGCTTTTCAGGGTGCGTACGAATTTGATGCAAAAAAAGTTGAAGCTGATGTCATGGAATTTCAAAGATTGGCAGCCGATGCTGCAGATAACGCTTTAAACGTTGCATTTAAAGGTTTAAACGATTACGCTCTTTCAACTTACGGCGAATAAATAAATCTGAATTATCAAAAATAAGCATAACAACTTTTCACTTAAAAATATTGTTTTAAGGTCATTTTTATCTCTTTAAATTTTAAAAAATATACTTGATTTAACATTTTTCTTGTGCCAGAATATTGTATAAACCGTACTTTTGAGTTTTTAAGAGGTATATCTTGGCAGCAAGTTCTATGAGTTCTGATTTGAATGAAAAATTAAATCTGGTTTATTTTTTATACGGTAAAACCTATATTAATATTACAAATGCCTGCACAAATTCATGTGCTTTTTGTCTTAGAAATGATAAAGATGACGTTAAAGGTGCTTATATGTGGCATAATAATATTAAAGTGTCAGCAGATGATGTTATAGCACAGATTGAGGCAAAAAAGGCCGATATAAAAGATGAAATTGTATTCTGCGGATACGGTGAACCCCTTGTTAAATATGAAGAAGTCATAAAAGTTGCAAAGTATATCAAAGAAAATATGCCCGATTTAAAGATTAGAATTAATACAAACGGGCATGGGAATTATATTGCAAAAAGAAATATTGTGCCTGAGCTTGCACCCTTGATTGATTCAATTTCAATAAGTTTGAACGCGCAGGATGAAGCTCTTTATAATAAAATATCAAAACCCTCTTTTGAAGGTGCTTATCAGGCTATGCTTGAATTTGCAAAACTTTGCATTGAAGAAGGGATTGATACGGTCTTATCTGTAGTGTCTGGCTATAAGGCAGATGTTTTCCCTGTCGATGTTAAAAAGTGCGAAGATATCGCGCTTCAAATGGGCGCAAAATTCAGAGTAAGAGAATGGATACAAAACGGATATTAAAAATGGGTTCAAAATAAAAATTGAACCCATAAATTTTTATAAAATACAAATTAAAAGGAAAGGTCTAAAAATGAACGTATTGGACAAAATTATGAAACCAAAATCAGTTGCCGTAATTGGCGCATCAACTAAGCCAAAAACAATCGGCTCTGAAATTATGCAAAGATTAAGAGATTACAAATTCAATGGCAATATTTATCCGGTTAACCCCAAAGGCGGTATGATTGAAGGATTTCAAGCCTATACTTCAATTTTAGAAGTGCCGGGTGAAGTTGATTTAGCGGTTATTGTTGTAAATTCAAAATTTGTTCTCCAAACAATTGATGATTGTAATAAAAAAGGCATAAAAGGGCTTTGTATTATTACCGCAGGCTTTAAAGAAACCGGTAAAGAAGGCGCAGAACTTGAACGTGAGCTGCTTGAAAAAGTTCGTGAATATGGTATGAGATGCGTTGGGCCAAACTGCCTTGGCGTTTTAAATACAAATAAAGATATTATGATGGATGCAACATTTGCAGAATCCCTTCCTGTTCAGGGCGATATCGGTTTTGTATCTCAATCAGGCGCACTTGGCGGCGGTATTTTAAATATTTTAAAAGATTTAAACCTCGGTTTTGCGCAATTTGTATCAATAGGAAATCAAGCCGATGTAAATGCTGAGACTATGCTTGAATACTGGGAAAATGATGATGATGTTAAGCAGATTTTATTATATATGGAATCAATTCAAAACCCTGCTAATTTTAGAAAATTGGCTTCAAGAATTACAAAGAAAAAACCGATTTTAGCTCTTAAAGCCGGTCGTTCAGCAGCAGGCGCATCAGCTGCAAGTTCCCATACAGGTTCTCTTGCAGGTGCCGATAAAGCGGCAGCAGCACTTTTAAAACAATCAGGCGTAATTAGAGAATTTTCATTAAAAAACCTTTTTGCAAATGCAAAAGCTTTCTCAAATTGCCCTATTCCTAAAGGAAATCGTGTTGCAATCATTACAAATTCAGGCGGCCCCGGCATTATGGCAACCGATGCAATTTGCGAAAACGGTATGCAAATGGCAAAAATTACAGATGAAACCAAAGAAAAATTAAGAAGTTTTCTTCCCGCTGCAGCTTCTGTTAAAAACCCTGTGGATATGATAGCTTCAGCCCCGATTGAACACTATATTCAAACCCTTGAAACAGTTATTGCTGATGAAAATGTTGATATGATAATGGTTATCTATCTCCCGTTCCTTGGCTTAAAAGATATTGATGTTGCAAAAGCTTTAATGGAAATCAAGGCAAAAAATCCGCAAAAGCCGATTGTAGGTGTATTTATGACAACCAGCAATTTCTTTACGGAAATTTCAAATATGGAAGTTAATATGCCATTTTATATGTACGCAGAAGAAGCCGCAGAAGCTTTCTTAAGACTTGATGAACAAAGACAGTGGATGGAAAAACCGGCAGGTAAAATCCCTTGTTATGATGTTGATAGGGCTAAAGTTGAAGCTATTATTAAGTCTTCAATCAATGAAGGCCGCGACCAGTTAACTACTCTTGAATCAATTGATGTTCTTCAAGCATACGGAATCAGAGCCTGCAAATACGGCTTAGCCGTAAATGAAGATGAAGCGGCGAATGTGGCAAATAATATCGGCTATCCTGTTGTTATGAAAATGACTTCCAAAACAACTTCTCATAAAACAGATGTTGGCGGTGTTATTGTTAATATTCAATCTGAAGAGCAATTGCGCACCGAATACAAGGGCTTAATTTCAAGATTAGAAGCAAAAGGCCTGTTGGAAGGACTTGAAGGTGTTATTATTCAAGAAATGGTAAAAGGCAGCCGCGAGATGGTATGCGGTATTGCAACAGACCCGCAGTATGGCCCTATGATGATGTTCGGCCTGGGCGGAGTGTTTGTTGAAGTTATGAAGGATGTAACATTCAGAATTGCTCCTTTAACCGATAATGATGCAATGGATATGATTAAATCCGTTAAAGCATACAAACTTCTTGAAGGTGCAAGAGGTACAACCCCTGCTCAAATCAATCAAATTCAAGAAACGCTTTTAAGGTTGTCCCAGCTTGTTTCGGATTTCAAATTCATTGATGAATTGGATATTAACCCGCTTCTTATCAGCGAAAAAACAGGCGAAGGCATTGCAGTGGACGGTAGAATCAAGGTAAGAATCAATGAAGCTAAAGAAGCTCTCGGATGTTCTTGCGGATGCGGATGTTCTTCATGCAACTGCTAGGCCTGAGTTTTGGTTAATATAAATATATGTCTTTTATGGCATAATAATTAATTTAAAGCACCTTCTAAATTTTAGAAGGTGCTATTTATATCTAACTGTTTGTATTTTGCGGGCTTTAATGCCGCATATTATATGCCTATTATGGAATATTTAACCTTTCTTTACAATTTGAAGTTCATATCCAAGAAAATCTAAAATTTCCTGCACGGTTTCAAACCTTATCCTTTTTCTTGAAAACAATACGGATAAACCGCTTGAAGCCGGCATTTTGTATCCTGCTTCATTCATTTTTACGATAAGCTTTCTCATTGAAAGGCCGCACCTTAAGAGAATTATTTGTATTTCCTGCTTGATATTTAACATCGTAACAATGCTACCTTTATTTATATCAATTG
>CAQTPN010000187.1 GCA_948888345.1 uncultured bacterium
TTATATTCCCTGTTTGACAAATATGAATAATATTGTTATCTTATAGTAGACATAATATACAAAAGTAATACAATAATTAAGGATAACCTTATGAAAAACATTTTACACTTACCCGATAGGGTAATCTTTAAAGCATGGGATAAGTTGCAAGCTTTTTCCCTTGTTGAAATGCTGATGGCACTTCTTGTGGCATCTTTGCTCCTTGCGGCTCTTGCTCCTGTGATGACAAAGAAAATGCACACGGAAAACCTCCATATTACATCCACAAATAATAACCTTCAAGAGGTTGAACAGATGGTAAAATGCCTTAGAACAAGCGATGAAATCAAACTGGAAGATATCGCTTTTTCCGATAACAGGGTAACATTCTTGCTTGTTTCAGGCGGCGGAGGAGGCGGCGGTGCATCAGGAGCTTATAAATCTTCTATAATTACTCTTTCAAGCCCTGCTTCTTCCACAACAGCTTACAGCAGCAAGGTTTTAAATCTTAATAAAGATATGACCGATTTTGAGCTTGAAACTCTTATCGGAGGCGGCGGTGGCGGCGGAGGCGGAACATTTACCACAACCGGTAACGCTGATTATTGTAAAAATTTAGGTAACGGCAAAACCGATACTACAGGTCATACGGGCACCCTATCAAATCCGATTTTTGTATATGCATCTGGAAATAAAAAATGCGTTACGGCATACGGGCAAAAGGCGGCCGGCGGTTGCACAGTTTATTCGGCAGATGGATACTCAATACCGATTTGCACCTATAGTGCCGCAGCTGCTGCATGTAATCTGCTTACAACAAATGTTAATTCCGGTGTTTTTACAATGCCTATAGTCTCCGATTTTTCAAGCTGGTCAACGGCCTTTGCAACAACTGCTCCTCCAAACGGTATTGATGAACAAAGCTGCGGTAAAAATTTAACTTCACCATGTCAAAGTTTTGGAGCAACTGGCAAATTTGATGAATCCAACAAATCAATATACCGTGTCGGTGCAGTATGGAGTTCTTCAACTGATAATGCCGACTGGGCTCAAACTAATTGTGCTAATGGTGTTTCGGTACTCGTATATCACTATTTTGCAAGAAATGGAAGTGTAACATTTGAAGGTGGTGCCAACTGTAGTGCTGCAAGAAAAAACGGATATACTGATTATAGTGTAGTCCGCTGTGTTGCCGTTCCCTTTATTTCCTTCTCCGGCGGTGGAGGCGGCGGTGCAACGGGCATTATAGGCAAAGACACCTTTAATAATGAAGTTAAAACCATCTTTAAAAAAGCCATTGAAGATAACCTTGAAAATGGCAGCATATTAATAGAAGCAGGAAAAGGCGGTGATAAGGGCGCAAAAGGTACAAATGGCACAAATGCTTCAGCAGGTGGAAACGGCGGAGAATCCTGTGTAAGTATTTATTCAGGGAAAAATTCTACAGGAAGCCTTGTTTTTAAAGTCTGTGCTGCTGGTGGAAACGGCGGCAAGGGCGCTATTTCATCTTTAAGCTATAAAAGCGGTGCGTCGTATTATGCAGCTGGCGGTGCTGTAAAACCGGCTAATAGCTGTTATTATATAAATTCTTCCGGTTCAAAAATTTCCTTCAATTGTGCTCAGGAAGGCTCTCTTGGCGAACACGGATATGGCGCGGAAACAAAAATGGAAACAACATGGGGCCACGGCGGCGCTTCCCCCTTGAGTTTAAGTACATTTGCAGGAACAAGTACAATAAACGGCATCACCTTAAACAGTATTACATACGCAGGCTCGGGCGGTTCGGGCGGCAGAGCAAATACAAATAACGGCACAAATACAGCTGGTGATGGCGGAGCAGGTGCAAGCGGGCTTGCAAAAATCACCTACAAAATCAAAAAAGATGGTGCAGGAGGCGGAGGCGGTGCCGGCGGTAACGCTGTAAAAATAGGTAATATTATATTTAATAAAAGCTACTATGATTGCAAAATTACGGTTGGTCAGGGTGGTATTGGAGGAAATGCAGGCAGTACACAAAGCAGCGGCGCGGCAGCAAACGGCGGAGATGGTACATCGGGCGGAAATTCCTCTATAACCTGTGATGGCGGAAATACAACATTCACTGTTACCGGTGCTAACGGAGGCAAGGGCGGTATCGGAGCAACTGCAAGCACTGATTCTGCAGGCGGAGCAGGCGGTGCGGCATTGAGTGCAAATAATGCTACAAGCGGCAAACTGGAAGGTTTAAAACCTGCAATGGTATACCTTGTAACGGGAAAACAGGGCAATACACCAGATATAGCTTCAAGAGAAACTGTTAAAATCGGCGGTGCCGGCGGAAAATCAGGCACAAAAGCCCTTGGCGGATGCGGAGGCACAGAAGTTAATAATGATGCTGAAAATGGCTGTATTACACTATCTCAAACCTCTCCGGACGGTAAAGGCTTTAAAAATGACGATGTGAGCGATGCATACCAATTTTATGGCTCAAATATAACTACCGCATGGCAGAATATAGTTCATAATTCAGCTCCCTCATTCGGTACTGCAGGTGCAGGCGGCGGGGGCGGAAGTTATCAGACAATAGATTCAACAGGCAAAGGCGGTAACGGAATGGCAGGCTATGCCTGTGTATTCTACACGCGGGCCAAAAAATAATTTTAGATGAACAACTTTTCAAACGGGCGCAATTTTGTAACCTTTTTGCGCCCTTTTTTTATTAAGCGGATACACGGATACATCTATTTACTGCAAACACACCCTGTTATTGCGAGTGTATTCTGTCATTACAAGCGAAGCGAAGCAACCCAAAATAATCTGGTATTAAGGCACAGGGTCATATCCGCCCGGGTTTTTCGGATGACATCTTAAAACCCGCTTCACACCCAAAAAAAGTCCCTTAATCAGTCCGTATTTTTCAACAGCCTCCATTGTATATTTTGAACATGTGGGCTGAAACCTGCACACAGGCGGTGTAAATTTTGAAAAAAACCTGTAAATGCTGATTAATTTTAATATTAAAAATTTTAAAACTGCTGCAATTTTTTGAAAAAGCCCGCAGAGCACATTTTTCATTGTTTCCAAATCTTTTGTGCCTCTCTTAAATCACCCTCATTTATTCCCTCTTCAAGAAGTTTTTCTTTTAAAATACTTAAAGTTCTTGCGCTCTGTGTTATAATTTGCGGGCCGTCTTCATCTAAAATGCCGAATGCACCGTAATATCCTCCGTTTTTATCAAATGAAAAGGGTGTATCAAAATTATCTGCTAAGGTGCCGACAAGCGCATCCATAAATAGCTTCGCCCAATCCTCAATCCCGTCTTGAAGAATCATTTCAATATCTAAATCTTTAAAAAATGAGTTGTATTCAATTAAATAAGGTATGCCTTCAGGAGTTACAATTATATCAAACCCTAAAATCCCTGTATATTCTGTTCCATCCTGTGCCAGGGAAGAAATTGTCGGGAAAATTATCTCGTTATAAATTTTATCTTTTAAATCATCATTAATCGGTTTTTTGATTGAAATTTCATTTTGAAAATTGTGAATAATATCAACAACAACGGGGCGAAAACCATCCGATAAGACATAGAAAGTTAATTCTTTGCCGTAAATATAATCTTCAATTAAAATCCTTTTGTTATCTTTTTGAAATAATTCTTCAATTTTGCGTTTTGCAGCACCAAAGGTTTCTGCAATATAGGCTGTCTGCACTCCTGAGTGTAAATCCGGCTTTATGACAACAGGATATTGTGCTTCTCTTATATAATCAAGTGCAAGGTTTGGTTTTTCAAAAAAGGCAAATTTTGGGGTTTTAATTTTATTTTTATAAATAAATTTTTTACCGCAAGCCTTTGAAGATGCTATTTTTAGGGCATCAAAATCCGGGGCTAAAATTGCAAGATT
>CAQTPN010000188.1 GCA_948888345.1 uncultured bacterium
TGTGTTCAAGGCTTCTATAGAATTTACCTTTGAACCGTTCGGAACAATCAGGGCTTGCCCCGCAACAAAATAGGGGGTTGTAAAATCAACTATATGAGAACGTTTAGAGCTTATGCTCATAGTTGCAATAACAATATCTACCTTGCCTGAATTAAGGTCTATAATTCTTGATTCAGGGGTAACATATACAAATTCTATTAATTCGCCTGTTTTATCCCCTAAAATTCTTCTTGAAACGCTTTTTGCTATATCGATATCAAATCCTTTTAATTCGCCGTTTTCAACGTACCCAAAGGGTTTTGAATCGTTTTTAATACCGATTACAATTTTATTTTTAAGCTTTATTTTTGAAAGTAAATCCTTTTGTGCTGAAGTTGTACATCCTGCAAGGCAAAAAGACAGAAAACATATTAATAACAAAACTATTACATTTTTCATTTTTTTATTTTATCATAAAACTATGGATAAAAATTTTTTTAAAACCTTGTTTTTAAGAATGCTTTTTGTTGCGATTGGAAGTCTTGTTGCTGCATTCGCACTTGAGTGCATATTGATTCCGAGAGAAGTAATTGACGGCGGAGTTGTCGGCATTTCAATTATGGCAAGTTATCTTACAAAGCTGCCTCTGGGTTTGTTTTTAATCGTATTAAATTTGCCGTTTGTTTTTATGGCGTTCAAAAAATTCGGTAAAATGTTTGTATTTCTTATGTTTTACGGGGTTATTCTGCTTTCTGTGTTCTCAGAATTATTTTTAGAAACCCATTATGAATTTACAAATGACACTTTGCTTGCGGCAATTTTTGGCGGAATTATTCTTGGAGCAGGTGTCGGTATTGTATTAAAAAGCAATGCTGCGCTTGACGGCACAGAGATAATGGCAATTAACATTGCAAAAAGATACCCTTTTGGTGTGGGTGAAATTGTAATGTTTATTAACATATTTATTTTCCTTGCCGCAGGGTTTGTATACAGCCCCGATAAAGCTATGTATTCCGCTATAACATATTTTATAGCCGCAAAGGCAATAGACCTTGTACTGCAGGGAATGAGTGAGGCCAAATCTGTCTTTATCATGAGTTCGAAATATGAAGAAATTGGCAAAGAAATCATGAAAAATCTTGATAAAAGCGTTACGTACCTTAGTGCAGAGGGCGGTTATTCAGGGGCTAAATCTAAAATGGTTTACTGTGTTATTACAAAGATTGAAATTCCAAAAATTAAAGAAACAGTGAGTGCAATTGACCCTTCTGCCTTCATTGCAATAGAAAATGTCCATGAAGTGGACGGAAAAAGGTACAGAAAAAGCCATTAGATTTGTTTATCCTTATGGCGGATAAAATTTTAAATATTTTTAATTATTAATAAATTATTAAAAATATAAAGATTATAAAGAAATTAATTTAATATAAAAATATGAAATATAAAGATTATTATGAGATTTTAGGCGTAAAAAAAGATGCAAAAGAGGCAGAAATCAAATCTGCCTACAGAAAGCTTGCGCGTAAATATCACCCTGATGTAAATAAAGAAAAAGGGGCGGAAGAAAAATTTAAAGATATAAATGAAGCCTATGAAGTTTTAGGAGATAAAGAAAAGCGTCAGAGATACGATATGCTCGGCTCAGGGTTTCAAAACGGTGCAGATTTTGACCCTTCAATGGGCGGATTTTCAGGGTTTGATTTTTCTCAGTTTGCAAAAGGTGCCCAAGGCAGCGGATTTAGCGGTAATGCAGGCGGATTTTCAGACTTTTTTAGTGCCATATTCGGTGATTTAATGGGCGGCGGTGCAAAAACCTCTTATGGCAGAGGGTTTAATAATGACATGTTCGGCGGCCAGAATTTTTACGGTGCAGGCGGAATGGGCTCTGACCCGAGAAGTGCTTCAAAAAGGCGGGATAATCCGAACGGTGCGCAAAAAGAAAATCTTGATATAAATCAGAATTTAATTTTAAGCATAAAAGACGTTATGCAGGGCGGCACAAAAAATATTACAATAACTGATTATCAAAAATGCAGATATTGTGGCGGAAATCATTCAAGCGGGAGTTTTTGCTCTCATTGTGCAGGTTCCGGAATTGAGAGAAATTTAAAGAATTTATCAGTTAAAGTACCAAAATTTGTTAAAGAAGGTCAAAAAATCCGCCTTAAAGGTGAAGGCAGAGGGGATGATTACGGCAACAAAGGCGACCTTTATTTGACCGTAAAAATTAAAGACCCGAATTTTGTAATTGATGGGGATGATTTAACAAAAACTGTTGAAATAACGCCATCAATGGCGGTTTTAGGCGGCAAAAAAGAAATCGAAACACCTGACGGAAAAGTAACTATTACAATTCCTGAAAGAACAAACAGCGGAAAGCTTTTAAGATTAAAGGGTCTCGGGCTTCCAAAAAAAGACGGGGAGAAAGGCAATTTAAACGTAAAAATTTTAATTGTGCTTCCAAAAACAATTTCAAATAATGAAATTGAGCTCTATAAAAAACTTTCGGCTCTCGAAACTAAGTAAAAATTGAAAAATTTAAAAGTTGGTATATAATAAAAATATAGGGGGAAGCCCCAAAGAAATCCTACTTCCTTGAGGCTTCGCTTAGTGCCCTATAAGATTATGATTTAAAGAAGAGTTCCAAGAGTTCCAGCTCCGGAACTTTTTCTTTATAGTGTTGGATTATATAATCCAAAATACCATAAATCAACAATCTCATGCTTTACCTCCTTTCCTGCCGATTTCTTAGTTAAAACGTGTGCTGGAGAAGGTACGGCACTACCCTATTTAATTATATTTTAGGAGCCGTGCTTACAGGTAAGTTCTTCTAAAAGTTCATCAAGAACTTTTACTGCATCATCAATTATTGCAATGTCGGAATTTTCAATGATGGGAGCATTTTCATCGTTATTTATTGCAATAATTTTTTCCGCATTATTTATTCCTGTTAAATGGTGAATTGCACCTGAAATTCCAAAAGCTATATAAACTTTAGGAGCAACGGTTTTTCCGGTTTGTCCTATCTGGTGTTCTTTATCAATCAGGCCCATATCTACAGCCCCTCTTGAACCTGCAAGAGCTGCACCTATAAGGTTTGCAAATTTTCTTAGCTTATTAAAATTTTCTTCATTTTTCAAACCCTTTCCGCCTGCAACAATAATTTGTGCATTTTCAAGCTCTGAAGATAGTTTATTTTTATTAATTTCTTTTGCTAAAATTTTTATACAGTTTTTATAGTTTTCAAAATTTGGAATAAATTCTTCAAATTCACCATCCTTTTTATAAATATCTTCTCTCTGTTTCAAAACGCACGGACGGACAGTTGCCATCTGGGGCAGTGTTTTACATAAAATTGTGGCCATTAATTGACCCCCGAAGGTGGGTCTTGTGGAGGCAAGTTTTTTTTCATCCTTAAAGGTTGTTATTTCAAGCTTTGTACAATCTGCGGTAAGGCCTGTATCTAAAGCTGTTGCAACAAGCGGGGCAATACTTCTTCCAAAAATTGTTGCAGGAAATAAGAATATTTCAGGATTTTTTAATCTGCAAAGTTCTTCTATTCCTTTTGCGATTTCCATATATCCTGTCATAGCATCATTTTTTATATGATAAATTTTATCTGCGCCGTTTTCATAGAGGCTTATCTTTATATTATCAAAATTTTTATTTATGCAGACAAGAGCTGAAACCTTTAATTTTTCGGGATATTTTGAGGCTAAATCCTGTGCTGAATTTAAAAGTTCATAAGTTACGGGATGAAATTTCAATTCCCCGTTTTCTTCTGCTGTTTGTGTAAAAACGAAAATCTCTTTTAAATTTTTTACGTTATTTTTTTTATCAGTT
>CAQTPN010000189.1 GCA_948888345.1 uncultured bacterium
AAATAAAGAAAGTGCTGAAAGCTGGGTTAAAAAAGGTGCTCAGGCTACTGAAACCGTTTCATATTTAATTAAGAATTGTGATGAAAACGGAAATCTTGTTTACAATAAGAAACAAACACAAAAGCTTTCTAAAAAAGCTCAAGCTAAATTAGAAGCACAAAAACAAGAAGAAGCTGCAGCAGCAGAAGCGGCAAAAGAAGCTCCCGAAGGCGAAGCAGCGGCAGAATAGATTTAAAAAGAACACTTTATGAGCCTCAAATTTTGAGGCTCATTTTTTTATTTTATTTATTAATTATTTACATCAAAAAGTGTAGTGAATAAATTAAAATTTGTGGAATATATAGTTATTATAATGTAAAAAAAATGTAAAATATTTACTTATGTTGAGAAGTATAGTAATATTTGATTATTGAAGGTAAGAGGTTGCACTTTATGAAGTTAAATACAAAATTCGCTAATAAAAGTTCTAAAGCACAGAGTTTGATTGAATATGCCTTGATACTTGCAATGGTTACGGTTATTGCCGTGGTTGCCCTGCAATTATTGGGCCAGAATATGTCAAATACACTAAAACAATCTGCCGAAACAATTAACACGGGTGCAGATGATGTTCAAAGAAAAGCTTGCGAATCATTTGGCGGCACCTGGACATCAGGCGGCGGCGAAGGTGAAGCCGGCACATGTGATTTAAGCGGAACAAGCAGCGGAGGCTAATTTAATCAGCCTTCCACTATATTTTTAAATTTTTCAAAATCCTGTATGGTATCAATCCCTACAGGATTTAATTTTGTAAGGATTATTTTAATTGTCATACCATTATACAAAGCTCTTAATTGCTCTAATGATTCTGTTTTTTCAATCATTGCCATAGGCAAAGACGTCATTTTAAGAAGACTTTCCCTTGTGTAAGCATACATGCCTATATGTGCATAATATTCGGCTTCTTCGGCATTTCTGGGGTATGGAACAGGATATCTTGAAAAATAGAGGGCATAATTATCCTTATTAAATACACATTTTACGCAGTTAGGGTTTTCAATCTGCTCCTTATTTGTAATTTTTCTTAACAATGTTGAAATATTGGCATCTGAAGTGTGGAGTGCTTGAATTAATGAATCAATAACCTCAGGGTCCATCTGCGGTTCATCCCCCTGCAAATTAAGAATATATTCGATTTCAGGGTGTCTTTTTGCAACTTCCGCTATCCTGTCCGAACCTGATTTGTGTTCATTTGATGTCATTTCAACGTTTCCGCCAAATTCTTTTACAACATCAAATATTTCTTCGCTATCCGCCGCCACAATCACTTTAGAGGCGAGTTTTGCCTTTGATGCTGCTTCATATACCCATTGAATAATCGGCTTTCCTTTAGCGCAAAGAAGAAGCTTATTTTTTAATCTTGAAGAATTTAATCTTGCAGGGATTATAATTGCCGTTTTTTTAATTTTTTCCATATCTTCCATAAATTTTAACCTTTAATTAATATTTAATAATATTTTCGTCCAAGTTTTATAACCTTATCTTGAGCATGTTTCATCATCTTTTCATCCTGCACATCCGCCCCTAAAAATCTTTCATATTCTTCAAGGGCCTGTTTTTCTTTACCCTGCTTTTCCAAAATTTCGGCAAGGTAATAATGACAGGTATAATAGCTTCTGTCAAGGGTTAAGGTTTTTGTAAAATGTTTCTGTGCATTTGCTGTATCTCCAAGAGCTTTATAGGTCAAAGCCTTGTAATAATAAACTTCAGGATTATTCGGATAAATTTTTTCCGCTTTAGACAATTCAACAAGTGTATTTTTATAATCATGCTTTTTATAGAGATTATAAGCACTATCAAGCTTATTATCAATTTCAGACTGGGTTAAATAACTTAAAAGTTTTCTTGCCTTTAAATTTTTCCTGTCAAGGCCAATTGCTTTATTGAGATATGTTTCGGCCGTTTTTTTAGAATTTAAATCAAGATATAAAAGAGCTATACCATAATAAAGGTCTGAATTTGCAGCATCAAGTTTAATTGCTTCCTGCAAGGCTGAAATTGCCGCCTTGTAGTTTTTTTGCGCCTTGTAGCAATTTGAAACAGATTCATATATTGAAGCCGTTTTCGGGCTAATCTGGTTATATATTTTAATTGCCTTAGTATATTCCTTATTTGACATATAGGAAAGAGCCAGTAAATTCTTTTGGGATGCCGCATTTTTATTGCTGTACTGATACATTTTCTTAATTTCAGAATTATTCGGGAAAATTTTATGAGCATCAAGCGCAAGCTCATAAGCATTTGCAGTCTGCCCTTCAAGCTCATAAATTTTATACAGGCTTATATAGGTTTGAACATTTTTTGGCCCGATTTTAATTGATGCTTTGTATAAATTAATTGAATCTGCCACCAAACCGCTTGAATAAAGGCTTTTTGCAAGATTATTATAAAATGCAGGAGTTGAAGTAAAACTTTTATTTAACGGGTAGAATAATTTTACTATATCTGTTGAAGATTTTTTACCTGTAAGCATTTTAAACATGCCAAGCTGAGCCTGTTTTGAATCCGGATAAAGGGCTAAAACAACCTGATAATCTTTAATTGCATCGTTTGTTCTTTTAAGAGCATTTAAACTTTTTGCACGTGCAATTCTTATCTGGGTTTCATAAGGATTGTTAAGAATTATTGAGTTATAAATTTTAATGGCCTCAGTATATTCACCCATCTCAAAAAGCAAATTTCCAAGATAATATTTCAAGAAAATATCATCCGGCCTTGATTGAACAGCTTTTTTAAATATTTCATAGGTTTTTGTATATTCTTTTAATTTTTGATAAGCAAGGCCCAAAATCTCGTAAGAAGTTTCATCTGCTTTTTTTTGCCTTAATTCTTTTTCATAAATATTAACAATACAGTTTAAAATTTCGGGGTCTTCCGTTAAATTTATTGTCATTTCAAAGTATTCTTTTGCTGTATCATTTTTATTTAAATCTTTATAAACTTTTCCTATCTTATAAGTAACGCAATAGTTTGCAGGTTCAACTTCATAAGATTTTTTATAATAAACAAGGGCAGCTTCAGGATTGTTAAAAATTAAGGATATGTCACCAAGATACTCATAGCATATTTCCTTGCAGTAATCTTCATTTGCAAGTTCTAAAAATTCATAGGCACTTGCAAAAAATTTTTCCTCAAGATAAAGATTTTTGGCTATTTCAAGGCGATTATTTTTATTATTTTTAAAGCCGAGCTTAGGATAAGTTGCATTTAATTTTTGATAATATTTTATATAATCTTCCGATTTTTTATTTTTTCTTAAGAAATATAAAATGCTTCTGATATCATCCGCCTGCGCTTCATAATCCTGCTTTATACCGTGCACAAGAGCTCTTTTTTTCATTAATGCTATATAAGAATTAATATTTTGTGTACCGGGGTTTTTTACAACCTTTTTTGTTGCAGCAATAACTTTTTTTGAATCTTCACATTTTGCAGAAACCGGAACAAAAGTGCCAAGAATAAGACTCATAAACAAAAGAAAAACTGCGGACAGGTATTTATATTTCATTAATTTTCCTCACATTTTGATAATTAATTTAATATTATACAAAATGTTAAATTAATACAACATACCTTAATATTACCTTCCAATATAAAAACACCCGCTCATTTTCAAAGCGGGTGTTTTATTTTATTTATTTACCTTTGATTAGAATGCATCTTCTTCGTCGTTTTCGTTTTCTTCATCTAAGGTGATTCTTGCAGCTGCCATAATTACGTTTGCTG
>CAQTPN010000190.1:0-2864 GCA_948888345.1 uncultured bacterium
TGCAATTTCTGCTTCCTTAACCGGTCACCTTGTATTAAGTACGGTTCACACAAACTCTGCTTCCGCTACGGTTACAAGATTGATTGAAATGGGTGCTAAAGATTATCTTGTATCTTCAACCCTAAATGGAGTTTTGGCGCAAAGGCTTGTTAGAAAACTCTGTCCTGAATGTAAGGAAGCCTATATGCCAACTATTGAAGATGCTAAAAAGATTTTGAGCGACCCGCTTGAAATTCAGGAATTTATGAAGCACAAAATTTATAGAGCGCGCGGTTGTGATTTTTGTAACAATACCGGTTATAAAGGAAGAACTGCTGTTCTTGAGATACTTGTTGTAACAAACGATTTGAAAAAACTTATTGCGCAGCGCGCA
Source organism: uncultured bacterium (assembly GCA_948888345.1). Classification (GTDB taxonomy): domain Bacteria; phylum Cyanobacteriota; class Vampirovibrionia; order Gastranaerophilales; family Gastranaerophilaceae; genus MGBC122484. The sequence continues at coordinate 374 of CAQTPN010000190.1, forward strand.
CACGATGTTGAAATTGAAGAATATGCCGTAGAACACGGTATGAGAACTCTTGATAAAGCTTGTATTGAGCATATTAAAAACGGAGTTACTTCCATTGATGAATTTGTTAGAATTTTAGGATTGGCTGGTGAATAATGCCCTTATTTGCATATATAGCGTTAAAAAATAATAAAACAATTGTCAGAGGTAAAATTGAGGCCGATGATGTTAAATCTGCCCGTGAGGGAATTAAAAAACAGGGTCTTTTACCTACTAAAATTATTGATGAAGGTAATAAAAATGCTTCCGAGCAGGTAATCAGGCTTGCAAAGGCAAATCTGAAACCTATGTCTTTAAAAGACAAAATTGAATTTACATCAACCCTGCAAATATTGACAGCAACCGGTATTCCGATTATTGAAACTTTAGTGTTTATGGAAAATAACGCTGAGGCTACAACAATCAGGGATATAGCTTACGAATTAAGAAGAAATATTATTGCAGGTTCTACGCTTGCAGAAACTCTTGAAAAATACAGAAGCATATTCGGGCGTGTTTATGTAGGTCTGGTTAAAGCCGGGGAAGATTCCGGTGAATTAGATAAGACTTTGGCCAGAATGTTGGAATTATTAAAGAAACAGGATGCAATCAAATCAAAGGTTATTGGTGCACTTGTTTATCCTTGTTTCGTTATAGTTTTAGCCTGTGTTGTTGTTACAATAATGCTTGTATTCGTATTCCCTGCGTTTGAATCTATGTTTGATGCTCTGGATAGGGAATTGCCGCTTGCGACACAGCTTTGTATCAACCTTGGAAATTTCATGCGCAAATTCTGGTTTGTTCCAATTGGCGGTGTTTTTCTTCTTGTATGGGGTGTCAGGAAATTATTTACAACTGAATCTACAAGAAAAGTAATAGACAGATATATTTTGAAGTTACCTTTGTTATCTGATTTGATGAGATATGCAAACTTTTCAAACTTTCTTGCGGTATTGCAGGTTGCGTATGACGCCGGTATTCCGGTTGTTGATTGCTTGTATTTATCAAACTTAACAATGGATAACGTTATTTTAAAACAGGCAATTTTAAGCGCAGCTTCAAAGGTGCAGCAAGGTATCCACTTATCAATTGCATTAAGAAGTACAAAGCAGATACCGAATATGATGCTGTTTATGATTGCAACAGGTGAACAATCAGGTCGTTTAGGCGAGATGTTGTATCACTGTACAACATTTATTGACAGAAAACTTGATGATATTATTGATAAATTCACAAAACTTGTTGAGCCTGCATTGTTGATATTTATCGGCGGTATTGTTCTGTTCCTTGCTTTATCATTATATATGCCTCTGTTTGCAGCATATCAGCAATAAAAATTTTCAAACTAAAACTGAAAGCCCCTGAAATACGGGGCTTTTTAGTGCAAATTAATCATGATTATTAAATGGCAAAAATATTTTTGTTTGATTGTTTTAAAATTGTATTAATAAAAATAGCAAAGTGTATGAAATTATGAAAATAGCCGGAAATAACTACTATAATAAAAATTTATCTTTTTACCCCGCTTTCGGGCAAAGCAAAATGAAACAAAATGAACAGGTAAGGCAAAATCAAATCAATCCTCTTTTAAATTCTAAAAAGGATGATTATGAAGATATAGCCTATAAATACGAAGAAAGTGCGTCTGAAATTTGTGATTTTGCTTATGCTCAAAAACAAAAAGCTCAGGAAGTATTAAGAGAAGCTGTAGAAATTATGGATAAATGTAATATTACAGGAAATAATCGGTTAGATAAAAAAATACCCGATGAAAACGGGAATATCAGGGCAAAATTTACATCTCATTGCTGCGGCAGCAAATCAAACGGCACAAAAGTCGGTGTAGATTATATTTTTGATACAACTTTAAGAGAATACGATAAAGATGGTAATTTAAAAAGGTCAATCGAATTTTCAAGGCTGCCCTCTGATAATGAAAATAATTATGCCGTAAGGCAAAAATTCACCGATGCCCCTTTTGTAAAAAGTATTAAAGAGTATGATGAAAACGGCATGCTGAAAAGAAATATCAAAGGTGATTTTAAAGCCGTATCTAAAGTCCGTGCTATTGAATTGTTTGATAATAAAGATAATAAAACCCGTGTAAATTTTTCAAACGGAAAACTTTTAAGTTTTCAAAGAGGCGAATTTACAATGGAAGGTGATTTTATGAAATGCCCCGATATATTTGAATTTGAGGATGATAAATTAAGCATGGTAAAAAGAAACCTTGTATATTATGGCGCGCATGTTGCAAATTGTGAAATCTATAAATATGATAACGGCAGCTTTATAGAGTATAAAGAAGTATAAATCAAGGTTTGCCCGAGTTTTTACATTCCAAAAAGCCTGTTTAAAGGCATTCCTTTATTCCTTTTTCCATTATATTAAAGATTTTCTTCAAGCTTTCTTCCTGTATGCAATATGGCGGCATCACATATACCGTATTTCCCAAAGGACGAAGCAGTATGCC
>CAQTPN010000190.1:2874-3673 GCA_948888345.1 uncultured bacterium
TGTAAAAATCATACAGTTTTATGCCGGTGCCTGAAACATAGTCATTTCCAGAATGTGCTACTTCATAAGCAAAAATATCTCCAAGGGTGCGGACATTTTTACATCCTAAGGCTTTAAATCTTTCAATCTGCTCTTGATAAAAATCATTTATTCTTTTAACTTCTTTTAAAATGTCATTATTTTTCCATATTTCAAGATTGGCAGCGGCGGCAGCACATGCAACAGGATTTGCAGTATAGCTTGAAGAATGGAAAAACATTTTTGCCTTATCATCGGATAGATAAGCGTTATAAATTTCTTCCGTGCAAACTGTTGCAGCAAGCGGAATTGAGCCTCCTGTCAAACCTTTTGAAAGACATATTATATCGGGAATTATATTTGTTTGATTAAATGCAAACATTGTTCCCGTGCGGCCAAACCCTGTCATCACCTCATCAAGGCAGAAAATTACACCGTATTTTTTTGACAATTTATATAATTCTTCTATGACAAAAGGCTTATAGAAAAACATTCCTCCTGAACCTAAAACCAGAGGTTCAAGAATAATTGCGCCAATTTCATCCCCTTTTTCTTCTAACAGTTTCCTGTAATAATTAATGGTGTTTTCTTCTTCGCCATTTGCGGGATAAGGTATGCGCTCTACATCAAAAAGCATTTTTGTATAAGGCTCATTAAAAACACTCCTTGCGCCCGATGCCATCCCGCCAAAAGTATCTCCATGGTAAGAATGCTCCATTGCAACAATTTTAGAGCGTTTATATCCTCTGTTAAAATGGTATCCGACAGCCATTTTTAGTGC
>CAQTPN010000191.1 GCA_948888345.1 uncultured bacterium
TTTTTAATGTAGCAGGCGGAGGAGGAGGCGGAAGCAATGCTTGTTTGTGGTCAAATGGTGCTAATGCAACAGCTCCTGGCGGCGGAGGAGGTGGAAAAGGCGGCGGAAATGGCGGAGGAGGGCTTTACAATGCTGCAGCTAATTACGGTTATGGCGGTGCGGGCGGTAATAACGGTACAGCTTCAAATGCCGGAGCGGGTGCAGGCGGTGCATCTCCTATAAGCGGTTCTAACCGTTGTGCGGGCGGCAGCCCCGGTGCTAACGGGCAGAACGGATATATGAAAATCAGCTGGAGCAACAGTAATAAACAGCTTCTAAAGTGCAATTACATTGCAAAAACAAATGCAGGCGGAGGCGGCGGTGCAGGCCAGCTTTGGGTTGGTGAAATAAATGTTGTGCCTGATGAAATTATAACGGTTGCCGTAGGAAAGGGCGGAAATGGCGCAACAGCAAGAAGTTCAGCCGGTTCAAGCGGAGGCAATACAATAATTTCAGGTTCAAGCACGGGTTCAATAATTACACTTTTTGGCGGAGCCGGCGGAATGTATTCAACTTCAATCTCATCGGGCGGCGGCGGTGCGGGATGTTCTACTCAGAGGCCATGGAAAAACTGGACAGGTTTAAGTGTTTTTGATGTATCAAACCAAACAAATTTAAGCACAAAAGGAAACGGCGGTGCCGGCGGCAGGACTGCTGATAATAACTATACAGGCGGCAAGGGCGGTGAAACATACAGTATTGAAAATACCGTACTTGAGGGTGGAAATGGCGGCAGTGCCAATGCAGCAGGGAGTATTCCTGCAAATTCTTCCTATGGAACAGGCGGCGGAGGAGGCGGCGGAAACGGTACAACAACCTCAAATACAGCAGGATTAGGGGGAAACGGAGCAGGTGGTTATGTTTATTTTGAATGGGGTGAAAGCTCAGGCGGCGGAGGACAATCCGGACAGGTTGTAGTTAAAGACAGTATCTGGGTTTCAGGGGGTGTAAGCAAAGTTAAAATAAATATCGGAAAAGGCGGGGTTTCCACTCAAGATACATCTTTAGAATGGAGCGGACTTCTTGGCAAGAAAGGCGGGAAGGGCGGTGATACTGTTATTTATGTGGATAACGAGGAAGTGTTAAGGGCAAAAGGCGGCTATGGCGGTAATGCAGGAATTATATCCCACGGAACAGGCGGCGGCAAGGGAGATGAAGAAGGCGAAGCTATTAAAGATGCCGTAAGCGGTGAGGATGGTGCAGACGGAACAGGCGGAGCTGGTGCTGCCTTAGAAAAGACAATTTTCCCGCTGCTTGATGAAATTGAGAAAATGTATTCTACAGGAGGGCTTGGCGGCAGTATTTCAACATCCGGCGAAGGTAAGGCAGGAAGCGGAATAGGAGCCGGCGGCGGAGGCGGGATATTTTTAAACAACAGGGCTTATATTGGCGGGAAAGGCAGTAACGGTATGGTTTATATTGAATGGCGGAATTAAAATTTTAGATGAACAACTTTTCAAATGAGGTGCGTTTTTGTAACCTTCGCACCTCTTTTTTTATGAACTAAAAATAAATATATTAAAATGTACTTTATTATTTTTACATTTTTTACTTGATGTAAAGAATGTGTTTTTTAATAAAATAATTAATGGGCAAGCCCTGTGCAGACCGCCTTCCAAACAACATAACTGCAGTATGAAGCTGGAAAGGGGGTGAAGCAAAGATGGTTATTACTGAAAAAGCGCTATGGCTTATCCTGTTGATAATCCTAGCGCTAAATCTTTTAATCAATAATCATTAGGGCTTTTAATGGACAGTGTCTCAAGCTGTCCGCCCTTTATATTTTTATTATACATTATACGGTGTAAAATTCAATATAAGCTTACCTTGATATTACAAAAATTACCTCTTCCGAAAAGAAGTTTGTAATTGTGCGCACAAGCAGGCCTGAACGCGCTTTGTTTCTTGTCAAATAAACGGATTTTAAAATTTTTATTTCTCTTTTTTTACAAAATTCAAAAAAATCATTTACAGTCATAAGATGGATATTTGGCGTATTGTACCATTCATAAGGCAATGATTTGGATTTTGGCATTTTGCCTTTAAAAAACAGGTAGAAGCGGACTTTCCAGTATGCAAAATTCGGGAAACTTACAACTGCCTTTTTTGCAACGCGCAGCATTTCATCCATAACAAAATCAGGCTTTTCGGTCGATTGAAGCGTCTGGTTTAAAATTGCATAATCAAAACTGTTATCGGGAAACTGTTTTAAACCTTCATCAATATCGCCCTGAATAACCGCAACTCCTTTATCAAGTGCCTTTATAACTTCATCTTTATTGATTTCAATGCCCACTCCTGTTACGTTTTTTTCTTGTATTAATTTTGAAAAAAGTGTACCGTCGCCTGAACCAAGGTCTAAAACCCTGGCATTTTTCGGGATTATATCCGTTACAACTTCATAATTTAGCTGCTGGGTATTTTGTATTATGTCATTTTTCAAAATATTTTCTCCTCAAGGGCTGCTTTTTAAGGTTCATCCTTTTTTAAGAAACTTTTTATAATTTTTGTCTGTTCTTTGTACTCAATTAAAAATGCATCATGCCCGCACGGGCTGTTTAGTTCAACAAAGGATACTTCTTTTCCTGCTTTTATAAGTGCAGATACCATTTCTTTGGATTGTTCTGTTGTAAAAAGCCAATCTGAATTAAAGCAGATTATTAAAAATCTTGAATTACTCTGTTTAAAAGCATCTTCAAGTGTGCCGAATTTTGAAGCGGGGTCATAATAATCAATAGCCTTTGTAATATAAAGGTAGCTGTTGGCATCAAATCTGTCGACAAAAATTCTTCCCTGATATTCAAGATAACTTTCAACCTGAAAATCTACGCCAAAATCAAAATTTGGTTTGTCTTTAAAATCGCGTCCGAATTTTGTATGCATTGCTTCTTCGCAAAGGTATGTTATGTGACCTACCATTCTTGCGATTGCAAGACCGTAATCGGGGGAATTTTTACTGTCGTAATAATCACCGTTATTATAGAATTTGTCTGAAATTATAGCATTTCTGCCGACTGCATTAAATGCTATGGCCTGCGCTGAAAGGCGGGAAGTGGATGCTATTATTATTGTAGTTTTAACAAGGGCAGGGTGTTTAATTGACCATTCCATAGCCTGCATGCCGCCCATTGAGCCGCCGACCACTATCAATTTTTTTACGCCTAGAAAATCTATAAGTTTTTTTTGAACTTTAACAATATCTTCAACAGTTATAACAGGAAAAGCATGCCCGTAAGGTTTTCCTGTATCGGGATTTATTGAGGAGGGGCCGGTTGTACCTTTGCAGCCGCCCAAAATATTTGATGAAATTACAAAAAATTTATTTGTGTCAAAGGCTTTATCGGGGCCAATCATTTTATCCCACCAGCCGGGTTTTTTATCATCAGGATTATTATACCCTGCAGCATGCGCATCTGCCGTAAGTGCATGACACACCAGTATCGCATTATCACATGTCTCATTCAATGCGCCATAGGTTTCATAAGCAATTTGAACATTTTTTAAGCTTTTGCCGCTTTCAAGCAAAATTTCATCATCAAAATTATAAAATTTTGTTTCAACTAATCCTATACAGTTTTCCATAACCCCAATTTTATCATAGTTTTAATACTTAGGTTAGGTTTTTTGT
>CAQTPN010000192.1 GCA_948888345.1 uncultured bacterium
CGAGATTCTGAGAGGTGACTGGAGTTCAGACGTGTGCTCTTCCGATCTCCGCCAAGGGTAAACGTTTTGGCGGATTGAAAATATTTTTTAATTTCCCCGTATTTTTCTAATATTGATTTTTTGTTACGGAGAATTTAACGTTTTTGTAAAAATAATTTAAGATTTGATAAGCGTTATACCCTTTATTTGCAAGGTTATTCGCCCCATGCTGGCTCATGCCTACTCCATGGCCGTTTTTTCTTATCCCATCATCATACCCGGGAACAGATTTAATATAAGGTAAATCTTTTGCCCAAACTGCGCCTGAACCAACGGTTTTTCCGCCTGATGAAGCATGATAGTATGCAGGAATTATTTTACCGTCATGGGTTAAAACAATACCCCTTGTTTCAAGAACAGCGCGTGTTGTACGCTTTGTTTCAGCAGTTGCTCCGCCGTAAGTCTGGTCTTGAGGAGTGTCTTTAAGGTCGTATCCCATAGATTTTCTTTTACCAAGGTTTGCTATAGCATAGCTTCTTGCGGCAATTGCCTGCGCTTTATGGGCTTCAACATTCCATCCCGGAGGCATTTCAGCAGGAACAACGCCCATCAAATATTCTTCAAGCGCAACATTATTTACAACTATTAATTTTCTATGATAATTATAAATTACAATATCGCCCCTGTACCATCTTTTTTTAGTGGCAAGAAAGCCCTTAGGTTCTTTATTTTGGACGATTATGAAATTTGTTCCCAAATTATAATATTTTCCGTTAATTTTTATGACTAAAGTATCGTTATGTGCCTTAATTGTATATGGCACAAGAGCTTTAGTATAATATAAAGGCTTTTTGCTTCTTCCATCCAAAATCTGTCCTGCTTTGGAGGTTCCAACGTAAGTTTGCTTAATATTTTCTTCTAAGCCGATTTTTATCGCATGACAGGGCGCAGTATTAATAAATAATGCTGAAATTAATATTAATAATGTGATGCAATACTTTTTCATATTTAAATTTTATTAACACCTGCCCGAATAGTCATCAAACAAATACAGTATTTATTTACCTGTAGTATTTTTAAACGCTGCTATGATTTTAAAAGATATTTCGCGTTTAGCCTCATCCTCCATAGCTTTTAAATATTCAAGAGCTATGAAATATTTTGCGTTTTCGTCCTGTCTTTTGTGCCAAAAACAATCGAAATTATTCTGTCCTATTTCTATATCAGGCTCTGTGCCGAGGTTTTTGGCTTCCTTTATTATAAAATCTGCCATTTCATCCTTTTTTTTATCATCGGAATTTTGAATTAAATTAATGGCATTTGTTATAATAGGGTCCGCATCATACCAACGTTTATTCATTATCTAAAGCATAGAAAAAAAGCCTTTAAATGTCAATTTTGTAATGATTTATTAATATTATGGATTAATTGCAGCATCCTCCTTCGCATCCTTCGCATTCGCAATGCTTATCAATTTTTCTTGTGCCGCTGAAGCTGCAAAGTCCTGTATATTTTGAAGCAAGCCCCAGTTCTTCTTCAATTCTTATTAATCTGTTATATTTTGAAACTCTGTCACTTCTTGACATTGACCCTGTTTTAATAAGGCCTGAATTTAATCCTACCGCTAAATCCGCAATAAAAGTATCTTCTGTTTCTCCTGACCTGTGAGAAATAATAACGGAATATCCTGCCCTTTTTGCTAAATTTACTGTATCCAGCGTTTCAGACAGTGTTCCAATCTGGTTTGGTTTGATTAATATAGAATTTGCAATTTTCTTTTGTATGCCGTTATTTAGTCTGCAAACATTTGTGACAAATAGGTCGTCGCCTACAAGCTGGCATTTGTCCCCAATTTTTTGGGTTAATAATTTCCATCCTTCAAAGTCATCTTCTGCCATGCCGTCCTCTATTGAAATAATGGGATATTTATTCACCCATTTTTCCAAAAATTCGGCCATTTCCCTGCTTGATAAAATTTTATTTTCAAGATGATACATATTATCTTTATAAAATTCGCTTGATGCGATATCAAGACAGATTTTGACACAATCGGTTGAGTATCCGGCCTTTTTAATTGCTTCAAGAATTATTTCAATCCCTTCCTCGTTTGATTGTAAATCGGGTGCGTACCCTCCTTCATCTCCTACGGCGGTATTATACCCTTTTTCTTTTAAAATTTTTCCTAAAGTGTGGAAAATTTCTGCCCCTATTCTTACAGCTTCACTGAAATTAGGTGCTCCGACGGGGGTTATCATAAATTCCTGAAAATCTATGTTATTATTGGCATGTGCACCGCCGTTTAAGATATTCATCATAGGGGTAGGCAGAATTGAGGCATTGATTCCTCCTATATATTGATATAAGGGGATATTAAGTGCATTTGCCGCCGTGCGTGCACATGCTAAAGACACACTCAAAATAGCATTTGCCCCGAGCCTTGATTTATTTTGTGTTCCGTCTAAATTTATTAAAAGGTTATCAATTTCTCTCTGGTTAAATATGTTAAATCCGATAATTTCAGGTGCTATTATGCTGTTTACATTATCCACAGCCTGCAATACCCCCTTGCCTGAAAACATTGAATTTTCTTTATCACGAAGTTCGTATGCTTCATAAGCACCTGTTGATGCTCCTGATGGCACGCTTGCACGCCCCATAATCCCGTCTGATAAGAAAATATCTGCTTCTACTGTGGGATTGCCTCTGGAATCAATTATCTGCCGTGCTTTAACCTCTTCAATATATATAGACATATTTTCCCCTTTCAATTTCTAAACAATATCCTATTATTTATGCCTGAATAAAAAAGTGAAAACATCAATTGTCATAAGTCAATCGGGTAAATATTAATATTTGTAATGTTTTTGTATAAAATTTTAACGTTTATAACAAAATAAAATATTCAGACACGTTATTTTTTAAACCAATGAGAATATTTAAAGAAAAAGAGGAATTATGAGAATACCGGCTTTAGCACCTGGTTATAGCGTGCAAAATTTTAAAATGAATAAAAATTCAGCTTTACTAAATTATAACAAAATTAACAGTTATGCTGACAGTGTGACATTCAGCCGTAAATACGATAAACAAAAAGCTGAAGAAGAATATAAAAATCTTGTTAAAACCGTATCAAAAGATATTTCTTATGAAAAACCCACAGTAGGTGTTGATGATATACGGTTTTTGCTCAAATTAAATAACAAAGATTTTAGAAAAATAATAACAAAGCCCGTTAAATGTGAAGCATATTTAAACAGGCCTTCTAAATCCACCATATTTTTATATACAGACGGCCCTGCTACAAAAAAACTTTTAGATAAATTAAATGATAAAGAAGCTGCTTATGAAATATTAAGTACTAAAAAAGATTGGAGAGGCACTACCGCCTTGCATGCGGCAGCCTATGCCGGAGATGCTCTTAAAGTTAAAGCTATTTGTGATGCAGTAAGTGGAAAAAATTGCAAAAAACTTATGAAATCTAAAGAATTTGGAGAAGATACTCCTTATGAAGTTGCAATATCTTTAAATACAGCTTTATGTGAAACATTTAAAAAATATTATGATAAATATTAATATTTTGTAAAAACCGTATAAAGATTATATTAAAAAATCCTGTTTTTCATTTTTTTTACCTTATAATCTAAAACGAAAATGAAA
>CAQTPN010000193.1 GCA_948888345.1 uncultured bacterium
AAGAGCCTTGCAGGCTAGCGGATTTTGCGGGGCGTGAAACACCCTTTGCGAACAGCCTGTTAAAGGCTGTGAGTCCGCAATAATCCAAGAAAATAGGAAGGAAACGCACGATGGGAGTAATTTTCACAAGGGCAAATGTATATTTAGGTAAATCCTTGTTTTTAATTTCAAATAAAGTAACAGGACCCGATATTGATATGGAAACAACCACAATTACACACGGTCTTGGAAGCTTTGATGTAAATACAGCATTTAAGGCAATGAAAGCAAGTATTAATATACAAGGTTATGATAAGGATGTTTTTAGGTCTGTTGCAAATCCTTATTCGGAGCTGAATTTTACAATTTACGGGTCTCTTGATGAATATACAAATGAAACCCTTGCAAAATCAGAACAAGCGAAATTAATTATAAGGGCTTCAAGCCAAAAATTTGCTCTTTTGCCTGAACTTGAGGCACAAAAAAATCCTGATTGGAACATAGATTTCAATGTTTCAGCAGCAAAGCTTTATATCGAAGGAAAAGAAGAATATGCCATCGACAACATCAATCTGATTTACAGAATTCGTGGTGTTGATTTGCTTACAAAGGTTAGGAAAAATTTAGCACTAAATTAGGGGTAGAAATGGAAACAGCAAATATAATAACTCTGACCGAAAAAATCTGCTTAATTTCTTCAGAAATTAGCATTTTGGCCATGGTAAATACGCAACAAATATTGAATTTAGTGCGATTCTTATTCTGCGCCAATTTAATAACTTTAATATTAAATTTATTCATTCTAAACACAATAAGGAGAAGTAAAAATGACAGCAACTAAAACAACAGAAAAAACAACTGATAATCTAATTAAAAAAGGAACGCTCCCGAGCGGGATTAAGGTTGAATTTAACCCTTCGAAAAGCACAGGGCATACATTGATGAAAGCGAGAAAAGCTTCAGGAGGTTTTGCAACGGTTATTTATATAATGGCTGAAATTGCAACCTTTGATGGCAAACAATTACCAGCACCCGAAATTTTAAACTATCAAGACCACGATGTAATAGCAATTGAAGAACTTTGGGAGAGCGCAAAACCGGGAAAGTAATCCCAGATACTGAAATGATGGTTTTCATAGCCCATTTCTTGCATTTTTCAAAAAATGAAATTTATGAAATGACATTTGATGAAATCATTTTTTGGTTCAATGAAGCTCACTCTCTTTGGGAAAAATTACAGCCAAAGTTTTCTGAAAAAGAGATTTAACTCCATTAATTTATCCTTTAAAAGGGGCTTTATGCCCCTTTAACTTTATGAAAGGTTTTTATGTGCCCAGCTGATATGAAAGTAAATCTTTATTTAAAAGCTTATGACACCATGAGCGGTGTCGTAAAATCAGCGTGCGCACAATCTGATGAAGCTTTTGAAAAGACAAATAAGCACCTTGAAGAAACTGCAAACAAATTTGATAAAGCAGGACAAAAGGCGGCGGTTTTTGGCGGTGCCCTTGTTGCCGCATCCGGGTTAAATGCCAAAATTGCGGGTGATTTTGAAGCCAGAATGAACAATGTTTCAACCCTGATTGATACCGACAAAGAAAGCTTAAAGGCAATGGGGGACGAGGTTTTAAAGATAGGTAAAAATTCCCCAAAAGCCATATCCGATTTAACGGACGGTCTTTATTCCATACGCTCTGCCGGGATTAGTGCTGATGAGCAGTTTAGGGTTTTAGCAGGTTCTGAAAAATTATCCGTTGCAGGGCTTTCAACCACAGCCGAAGCTGTTGATATAGCAACATCTGCAATAAATGCCTTTAACCTTGAAGGTAAAGAAGCAGACGGCATTTATGACATGTTCTTTAAGGTTGTAAAGTACGGTAAAACCAATATTTCAGAATTTTCACAAGGATTCGGCTCTGTTGCGGGCGTTGTTGCTGCTGCAGATATTCAGTTAGATGAATATTCAGCTTCAGTTGCCGCAATGACAACATCAGGGTTAAAAGCAAATATTGCGCACACCCAAATGAAAGCTGCTATTGCAGGGCTTTCGCGCGGTTCAAAAGAACAGGTGGAAATATTTACAAAACTTGGTGCCAAAAACTTTCCGGATTTAATCAAAAAATCAGGCGGGGTTGTAAATGCTTTTGATAAGATTTATAAGGGAGTTGATGGCAACCAATCAAAACTAATCCAGCTTGTAGGGTCAGTTGAAGGATATAATGCTATTCTTTCTTTAACCGGGGCAAATAATAAAACTTATCTTCAGACTCTTAATGATATGAGAAACGGCGGTGATTCGTTATCTGAAGCTTATAGAAAGCAAACCGAGGGTTTGAATAATCAAATGGCAATTATGAAAAATGATGCCGAAGCTTTAAGTATCAAGTTTGGCACCGCTCTTTTACCCGTAATTAAAGCAGCAGGCGGCACTTTTCAAACCGTATCCGGCATTATTGATAAAATGCCTCCGGGGCTTACAAGTTTTGTTTCAATTACAGCAGCAGGAATTGGTGTTGTAAGTTTATTTGGCGGCACTGCTTTAATGGCGGTTGGCGGTATTATAAGAAATGTAATTTTACTTAGAAAGGTAATGCGGGGATTTTCAATTGCAACTTGGGCAAATCCTGCAATGTTGCCTATTATAGGTGTAGTTGCAGGAATTGCATTATTGGCGGCAGGTATTGTCTATTGCTATAAAAGATTTGAAGGCTTTAGAAATATATGTCAGGGCACTTGGGCTGTAATAAAAGCGGGCGGTGCTTGGCTTGCCGTTTTATGGCAAGGGTTTTTAACAGGTGCTGGCACTGTATGGAATTTTATAAAACCCGCCGCTATGTTTGCCGCAAAAATCTTAGGTTGGATAACACCCATAGGGCTTGCAGTTAAATCAATACAAACCTTGTGGGGATGGATAGACAAATTAATCAATAAAGCAGGCGGTTTAAGGGGTATCGGCAAAAAGCTTACAGAATGGGGTGAAGAACAGACCAAGAAAGCTGAAGAAATCAATAAGGGAATTAAAGACGATAGAGGTGTGGACGGCTCACACGCAAACGGGCTTGATTATGTACCGTTTGACGGCTATGTAGCAGAGCTTCACAAAGGTGAAACTGTTTTAACGGCACCTGAAGCTAATCGTTGGCGCACCGGGCAATCCGTAAATAATACTTCAACCGAAACTATTAAGATTGATTTCCACCCTTCAATCAATTGGGGCAGCAATGTTTCAAATGCTTCAAAACAAGAGTTTTGGGCTCTTCTTTATCAATTTAAAGAGGAGCTTGTAAAAATCATTTTGGAAGTATTAAAACGCAGAGAAGCGAGGGCTTATTAATGTTTGAAAAATGGAATATGTTAAAAATTCTTAATATGATTGAAGCTCCGACTTTTAAAAAAGAATACACCTATAATAAAATGCCCTGCATCAATTCAAAGCCACGCCTTCAAAGAGGCAATGAAAATTTACTTGAATTTAGCGCGTTTTTACCGCTTCATCATTCTTTTTGTAACCCTAAAAAAGTAATTGAAACCGTTGAAAAATGCGCTCTAGAAGGTGAGGTTATAGATTGGGTGTATCAAAAAGAATACATGGGGCAATTTACGGTAACATCAATTGAAAAAACATTAACAAG
>CAQTPN010000194.1 GCA_948888345.1 uncultured bacterium
TATGAGAGCTTCAAAACTTTTTATACAGACACTGAGGGATTTTCCGAATGATGCAGAGGCCATGAGCCACAAATTACTTGTAAGAGCAGGATATATTAAAAAATTAGCAAATGGCATATATAGCTACCTTCCTTTAATGAAGCGGGTTTTGGATAAAGTATCCAAAATTACCAGGGAAGAGATGAATGCTGCAGGGGCGCAGGAGCTTCTAATGCCTTTTGTCCAGCCTGCTGAATTATGGAAAAAATCAGGCAGGTGGCCGGTTTACGGTAAAGAATTAATGAGAATGAAGGATAGGCATGACAATGAAATGTGCCTTGCACCTACACATGAAGAGGTTGTTACTTCGGTTGCCGATGGGATTTTGGCTTCTTATAAACAGCTTCCCGTTAATTTATATCATATTCAGCTTAAATTTAGAGATGAAATCCGCCCCAGATTTGGACTTTTAAGGGGCAGAGAGTTCATAATGAAGGATGCGTACAGTTTTCATACAACAGAAGAATCGCTTGATGAAGAATATCAAAATATGGCGCAGGCTTATAAGAAAATTTTTGAGCGTTGCGGGCTTGAAACCCGTATGGTGCAGTCAGATTCAGGAGCTATAGGCGGGTCTGTAAGCCATGAATTTATGGTTCTTGTGGATACAAGTGTTGGCGAAGATGATGTATTTTACTGTGAAAAATGCGGCTATAGCGCAAATTCTAACCATGCTGTATCTAAATTGGCAGAAAATGAAACAGACGGCGGTTTTAAATCTAAGGAAACGGTTGATACGCCAAATGTTAAGACAATTGAAGATTTGGCAAAGTTTTTTAACATTAATGAAAATTGTATTTTAAAAGCTGTTTTATATATGGCAAGCTTTGCGGATGAAAATATTCCTGATAAACCTGTCCTTGTTATGATTAGAGGGGATAAAGAGGTTGAAGAAACCAAATTATCCAATGCTATAGGGGCACTTGAAGTGCGTAAGGCAGTTGATGAAGAAGTAGTCAATTCGCTTGGCTGCGAGGCAGGCTATTTAAGCTTTTTGGGTGCTTCAAATAAAAATGTTGAAATTCTTTTTGATAATTCCGCATGCGGTATGAAAAATTTTGTAATAGGCGCAAATGAGCCTCATAAGCATATTACGGGGTATAATTTTTCTGATATTACCGAAAATGATGTTAAAGATGTTAAGTTTTATGATATTTCTCTGGTAAAAGCCGGAGAAGGCTGTCCTGACTGCGGCGAACCGTTGAAAATCACAAGAGGAATTGAGGTTGGCAATATTTTTAAGCTCGGAACAAAATATTCAAAACCTATGAATGCGCTTTATACTGATGAAAACGGTAAAACGCATCCCTACATTATGGGCTGTTACGGAATCGGAATTTCAAGAACCGCGGCAGCTGCAGTTGAAAGGTATCATGATGATTTCGGAATTATCTGGCCGCTTGAAATTGCGCCATATCATGCAGTAGTGGTGCCTGTGAATACTAATGATGAAGAACAGGTAAAGTTAGCGGAAGATATTTACGAAAAACTCAAAAAAGCAGGTGTAGAGGTTGTTTTAGATGACAGAAGCGACAGGGCCGGCGTTAAATTTAAAGATGCTGATTTAATAGGGTATCCTTTCCGTATAACGGTTGGAAAGACTATCTCAGAAGGCCTTGTGGAGTTTAAAAGAAGAGATGAGAAGGATGTTTTAAAATTGGCTCCTGATGAAGCTGTAAAACTCATTGCAGAGAAAGTTAATGCTATTAAATAATCTATAAACGCTTGATTTACTTCAAGAAGAGAGGTTTAAGAAAAATTGTTAAATTCCGAATTAAAAATTTCAATTTGTCATATGTATCCCGATTTATTGAATATTTACGGGGATATGGGGAATATTCTTGCCTTTAAAAACAGGCTGGAATGGCGCGATATTGAGGTTGAAATTGTTGAGGTAAAATCCGGGGAACGTATTAATTATAAAAAGCATGATATTTATTTTATTGGCGGGGGGCAGGACCAGCAGCAGATTATGGCCTCTTTGGAACTTCAAAAAAATAAAGACGCTATTTTTAAAGCTGCACTTGATAATAATTCTGTTTTTCTTGCAATTTGCGGCGGGTATCAGCTTTTCGGGCATTATTACCAGCCCTTTCAAGGAGATAAATTAAGCGGCATAGGCCTTTTGGATGTTTATACGACAGCGGGAGAGACTCGTTTTATCGGGAATGTGACAGCAAGTGCTAAATTTTTAAAGAAAAAAACGGTTGTCGGATTTGAAAATCATTCGGGGCTTACATTTTTAAACAAGGAAGCTGAGCCGTTTTTGAAGGTAAAAATCGGCAATGGCAACAATGGTAAAGATAAGACTGAAGGCGCAAGGAACAGAAACGTTTTTGGTACTTATCTGCATGGGCCCTTGCTTCCCAAGAATCCTGAATTGTGCGATTACTTAATAAGTTTGGCTTTAAAAAAGAAGTACGATTGCGATATTCCGCTTTTGAAATTGAATGATGATATTGAGGGTTTTGCGCATAAAGACAGGGTTGGTGCAAAGTATTAAAATTCGCTGAGAAATTTTTATTTGCTTATGCTTAATAATGTAAAAATTTTACAGATATCAGTTTTTGTCTTTTGTCCGTAAAGCATTTTGAGATAATATAATTTCCCTAAAATCCATGTGCTGCATGGGTTTTAACATGTTAAGAATTGTAACGAAAATGTAATATCGGGAAGTAATGAAGGCAATTTTTTAAGGGAGAAAATGTTTATTATAGTGTAAGGTTAGTTTAAATTTAAAATTTTAGGTTAGGAAAAGAAAATAATTAAAACCAAGATTTTAGTTTAGGCAAATGAAGGAAGAATGTAGGTTAGGAGGCAGAAGATGTCTTGGGTAATGTTATCATTAAGGAAAGTTGCGCTGAAACAAAGGATGAGCAACTTTGAAATGAAATTAACGCAGATATCCCAAAGGCTGCAGGATTTGCAAAGTTACGCAAATAATGTTGCCGATGGCGTTATTACCTACAATGAAGCTGCTACCTGTCCTTCTTCTCTTTTTGGAACTCAAATGGATTTTATGGCAAATTCCTCAGGTATTGCTTATCAATCAGCCCAGATAAAAACAGATGCTTATATTCAACAGATGCAGGGACTTCAAAGCCAGACGGGCGGCCAGTATAATTATGCTCAAAATTCGATTGATGCAACTTACGCAAATTCCGAACAGGCTTATTTATTATTTAATGAAATCTATAAACAAGAATTGGAAGAATATGCAAAAGAGGTTTCAGCCCAGCTGAATGAGGAAGAAAAACAACTTCAAACAGAACAAGCAAGAATTGAAGCACAATTAAAAGCGGCAGAAGCAGAATATGAGAGCGTATCTCAAAGAATGGATTCAAATATTCAAAGGGATGCAATTAAATTCTCCGCTTAGAAACAAAGTTTAACTCCTAATCAATAAAACTTATAACCTTATTAAATGCCAATCCTTAGGATTGGCTTTATTTTTTTTGTTTTTCAACCGGATTTTGATAAAAATATTTTAAATGCAGTATTGATTTTGGTGTAACTTTCTTTTAAGATTTATTTATAAACATTAAATTTTGTTTTCAAAAAAACTTAAT
>CAQTPN010000195.1 GCA_948888345.1 uncultured bacterium
AATGTTTTAGCAGAACAAAGTTTTAAAAAAGATTTTTATAATTTTTACAAAACAGCCCTTGATGTGCCGATTAAAAAAGAGATTAGTATAGAAGATGATGCAAAAATAAAGTTTGTGAAAGATTTATCTCAAATAACACTTAAAGGAGAAATTGTAAAATCATTCGGAGAAAAATATATTGCAGATTTTCTTTTTGAACACGGGATAGATTATGAATACGAAAAAAATATAATTTTTACTCAGGAAGAAAAAGAGGCTTTAAATATTGACAGCGGATGGAATATCTACAGGCCCGATTTTTATATAACCCATAATGACAGAGAATTTTATCTGGAACACTGGGGGGTAGATGAAAATGCACTTTCTCCCGATTATTTTAACAGAAAAGGTGTCATAAGTGATGTTTCAAAATATATAAAAAATATGCACATAAAAAGACGTTATTTTAAAAAAACAGGAATTCCGTTAATTGAAACAAGGGCTAAAGATTCGCAAATAAGAGAAAATTTTGAAATAACATTAACAAAGACTCTTGAAAAATTTGGGATTAAGCCTGTAAAACAGGATGAAGAAGAACTTTTTTACAGAATAAAAGAGTTAAATATTAAAAGTTTTTATCAAACCATAGAAAAATTCATTTCTACTTTTAAAAAATCCAAATTGGATAAAAGTTTCATTGAAAATAAACTTGAAGATACAGGCATTTCAAAAAGGACAAAAATATTTTTGAAATTCGGGTATAAAACTTATTTAGAATATGAAAAACTTTTAGAATACGAAAACCTCTCTGACTTTGATGATTTAATAATGAATGCCTGCTTGAAAATATTTGAAACAGGTGAAAATTGTGAATTTGATAACCTCAAAATAAAGGATTTAAAGTATATTTTAATTGATGAATATCAAGATTTCTCAAAGCTGTTTTTTGATTTAATACTTGCTGTAAAATGTGTTAATCCTGATATTAAAATTTTTGCAACGGGAGACGATTTTCAGGCTATAAACGGATTTGCCGGGTCAAATCTATATTATTTTACAAATTTTAAAAAACTTTTTAATAATTCTGAAATCTATGACCTTTCAAATAATTACCGCTCTTATAAAAATATAATAGATACTTCAAACACGCTTATGGAGCAGGGAGGCTTTTTCGGCATACCTTCAAAAGCGGTTAAAAAGGAGGAAGGATGCGTTTTAAAGATAAATGTTGATAAAACCTTTATAAATAAAGAAAATTCTTCTGATTTAATCTATACATTTAAAAAGGATACAGGTCTCATTAAGGCTAAATATCTAAAAACCGTTCACAGGCTTATAAGATTAAATCCTGATAAAAAATTCTTAGTTTTATCAAGGTTAAATAAAATTTCAGGGTCAAATCTTGAAGAGTTCGGATATAAATTGTTAAAGATGAAAACAATCAACAAAGAAAATGTTCAAGTTATGACAATTCATAAATCAAAAGGCCTTGAAGCTGATATAACAATAATCTTAAGAACGATAAACGGCGTTATTCCTTTTATTCACCCTGATTATGAAATTGCAGGAGCACTGGATAAAAGCTTTAGGGAAATTTTAGATGAAGAAAAAAGACTCTTCTATGTAGCACTAACACGTGCGAAAGAAAAAGTCTTTATCTTAACCGAAAGTAAGCTTGAATCTGTTTATTTAAAGGGCTTAAATCTAAAAGAAACAACGTTCAGAAACTTAAATTTTGAAGATTGATTTAAATTAAACAGCAGCCTTTGAATAAACTTTTGGAATTCTAAAGCCTATTTTATTTTTGTTTTCAATAAAACTTTCCGCGATTATTCTGCCATTATGGGCTGAAATTATCTGCTGTGATAAATATAACCCGAGCCCTGTACCCGTCTTATTAAATTTTGTACAGGGTGAACCTGATACATATTTATCGAAAATGCGGTCTAAAACATCCTGCGGCATATAAAGGCTTTCGTTTACTGTATAGAAAATCAGCTCATCATCAGTATCTTCAAGCACAATTTCTATTTCCGTGTTGCTAAAAGCGTAGGATACTGCATTTGAAATCATATTTACAACAACTCTTTTCAATTGTTCCTTATCGCCTTCTGCCACAGGATTTTTTGCACTGAATTTTGTCACAAACCTTATCTTTTTATCAATATTTAATGAATACAATTCACAGGAACATTCGTTAATTAATTCAATAAAATTGAAATTTTCAGCCTTGAGTTTTGCTTTCCCGTTTTCAAATTTATAAGTGCTTAAAACGTAAGATATCATTCCCTGCATATATTTGCAGGAATTTAATATCTGGCTTAACATCTCCTTTTGAGAAGAGGACATCTCTCCAAAGGCATCAGAGAGCAAAAGTTCAATCATTCTGATTTGCGCGATAGTAGGCGTTTTAAGGTCATGGGTTAAGGTTGCAACAAAAGAATCTTTCTGCGCTTTAATTTTTGTTTCAAAAGTAATATCTCTGCCTATTGTAATTATCCCTATCTGTTCATTATCCATAATAACCGGATTTGATACCACCTCAAAAACAGTATTGCGGTTAAATTCTATTTTATATTTAACAGATTTTCTTTCTTTAAGTACATATAAATCATTTTGATGGATTACATCCGCTATGTCTTTTTCAAAAATATCATATACTGTTTTATTTACTATATCCCTTGTTTTTAAAATCTCTTGAAATCTTATATCAAGGTTTGATGAAATATATTCAAGGCCGGAATTTTTGTATACAACAACATCACAACACAGCCCGAACAATGTATCAAGCATATTTCTGGTCATAGTTCACCCCATATTTATTAAAATTAATATATCTTATTATCTGAATAAATCTGATTTTACAGCCATAACAGCAGCCTGTACTCTATCTGTTACGGATAACTTACTTAAAATATTTCCCACATGAGCTTTTGCAGTATTTGTGCTTACCATCATAATTTCACCGATTTCAACATTGGATTTGCCTTCTGAAATAAGCTTCAATACTTCAAGTTCTCTTTCCGTTAACACTGATTTTAAATCTTTTTTACCGTAGAGATTATCAAAATCCGTTGAATTCGGTTTTGGAATTGCAGATTTTGTAACATCGGCTATTTGGGGGTCAAACCATAATGCACCGAAGTTTACAACTCTTATTACCTTCTTTACTTCTTCAAATTCTAAATCTTTTAAAACATATCCTGAAGCTCCTGAGGCTACGCTTGCCAAAACCTCTTCTTCAACTTCATGGGAAGTTAAAACTAAAACCTTTGTCCCGGGGTATTTTTCATTAATAATTCTTGTTGCCTCAATTCCGTTCATATAAGGCAAGCCTAAATCCATTAATACTATATCGGCAGGCTTGCGCTCCATGGCTTCAAGACATTCTTCCGCCGTTTCAAAATCGCCGAGAAGTTCAAAATCTTCCGTAGCATTTAGCAAATGTCTGTAAGAGGCTCTTGTTAAAAAATAATCTTCTACAACATAAAGTGAAATTTTGTTCATTGTTAATAGCTCCAAGTCTTTTCCAGATCGGAAGAGCACACGTCTGAACTCCAGTCACCTCTCAGAATCTCG
>CAQTPN010000196.1:0-1252 GCA_948888345.1 uncultured bacterium
AAATAGTATTTATAAGTATTGTATATTAAGATATATGAAGCTGAAATGTATTGTAAATACTATTATTTTAAAATTCAGTATTTTAAATTGTAAAATTTTAGCAATTTTTATAAAAAGGCAGTTTTTAAATAGTCATAGGGAATATGACAGATAAAAGAAAGGAAAATTCATTATGGTAGCTATTCCAACTACAGCAAAATTAATTAGTACGGCAGTAAATGCAAAATCAGGAACTACTGTTAAAAAGTTTCTTATGCCTGAGTATGGGAAAAAAGCTATGGCAACAGTTGTAGAATACGGTGCAAATAATCCTATTAAAAAGAAAGGTATTGACTCATTTGTAAAAATTACAGGAACGGAAAGTGCTTATGCAAAAACTAATAGTGCTTTATTCAGCGGTGATAAAATCATATTAAACGGAGCTTCAGATGCAGACGGGGCTACGTATGTCGGCAGTTTTAAAGACCGCTTTAAAGAGATGGTGGATTTACTTAAAAAATATCCAAAACTTACGGTAGACCTTATTTCAAACACTAACAATGATACATTTTTTGCAGAAGCTATAAATAAGTTCCAGGGATAAATTTGAAATAAATTTACAACTTCACAAAATTTGCATGCCTGCTTTTGAGTTATATGTATTGTTCAAGGCAGGCATATCTTATAAAGCCTGATATTTATGTTAAAATAATATCTATGACAGATTGCAGTAATACTTTATACATAATTGCAGGAGCAAACGGAAGCGGAAAAAGCACTTTTGCAGAAGTTCTTTTAAAAGAAAAGAAACTTGAATTTCTCAATGCTGATGAAATTGCTAAAGAAATATCGCCGGATGCCATTAATAGTGTTCCAATTTCTGCCGGAAAGGAGTATTTTAAAAGGCTAAATGCTTTCTTTCGATTAAATAAATCTTTTGCCATAGAAACGACTCTATCGGGCAATAATATTGTGCGAATTATAAATAAGGCAGAACAGCAAAATTATAAAATAACTCTTGTATATTCTTTTCTTCAAAATTGCACAACTTGTATTGCAAGAGTGAAGCAAAGAGTTGAAAATGGTGGGCATGATGTACCTGAAGAGGATATTATCCGCAGATATTATAAGAGTATAGTGAAATTTTGGGATAAATACCGTTTTATGGTTGATAAATGGACACTTTTTTATAACGGTTATGATTATGCGCCAATGATCGTATCTTTTGGCGTAAAGGATAAGATCGGAAGAGCACACGTCTGAACTCCAGTCA
>CAQTPN010000196.1:1262-3542 GCA_948888345.1 uncultured bacterium
TTGGCGTAAAGGATAGTTTTAATATAATTAATTTAGAAATACAAGACAAGTTTGATACAATATATAAACTTGCAAAGGAAGAAATAAAATGACCGATAGAGAAGCTTTGGAACTATTAAATATGTTTACAATGGCAGCACAAATTGCCAAGTCTAAAAATCAACATGAGTTTCACTTAAAAATGAATGAAGCCGCATTAATTGAATTATTAAAAAAAGCATTTCCTTCATTGCAAAAGAATGTTAATATCTCAAATATTGCCAAAAATATCTTAAATAATCAATGATGCTATGTACTAACTTTATAAATTTGCATGCCTGCCTTTTTATTGCAATTGGTACCTGCATTTTTATTTAGATATTTATAATTAATTAACTAAAATTTACAATATAAATAAAGTGCTTATTAGAAATATTAATGTATAATAAAACTTTATATAAGGAGTTTTATTATGTCAGATAAAGATTTATTCCAGGAAATTAAAAAATATGCAACAGAAATATCAGGCGAAGAAGATATTACCAAGTCCTTTCCATACTTATGTTTAAAAATATATTTTCCAAAATTAAGCGATGAAGATATAGAAAACGCCATTGAAGGCCTTGGTAGCAATGATGAGTCTATAGACGCTTTTTGGGTAGATGATGAAGATGAAGTTGTAAATATAGTTCAATTTAAATCAAGCACAAGTGCAAAAAGAGCAAAAGATAGTTGGGCAGAAAAACCTTGGTTTTCATTTCTTGCAGAAGTAGGAAAAAAATTAAGTGATGACAGTTTCACTGCAAATTGCAAAAACAGCAGAATAAGAACTGAAATTTGCTACGAATACAAGCAAGCAAAACATTCGGGATATACTATAAAATTTTATTTATTTCATTTAGGACATTGCAGTGAAGATATTATAAAATCTTATCCAAACGTTGAGTACTATTCATTTAATGACATATGTGAAAAATATAAAGAATTTCAAAGTATGACATCATACGAAAACCCAAAAGAATGCGAAATTAGATTAAGCTTCCCAAATAACTCAGGGCAAAAATTTTTAGAATATCAAGCAAAATACAACAATGGTCTAAAAAGCACATATGTTGTAATTCTAACTGGCAGGGATTTAATAAATCTAAGAAAAGAACATCGATATCAATTATTTAACCGAAACGTTAGATATTTTTTAGGCGAAAATAATAGTGTTAATAAAGAAATTATCCGAACAGCAAAAGAAACACCGGAGATATTTTATTGCTTTAACAATGGAATAACCATAACATGTTCTGAGTGTCAATTAAAAGGCAATGCAAAAGACAGATTTAAATTAATATATCCTCAGATAATAAATGGAGCACAAACTGTAAATTCTTTATATAGTGCATTTGAATCCATTGTAAAAGAGAAACAGAAAGGCAGAAGCTCAAAGGACAAACAAGAGGCCGAATGGGCGGCATTATCTCATTTTGACAAAATAAAAATTTTATGCAGAATAGTTACTTCTACAAAAGGAGATAATAGCAATTTTGCTAGCAATTTAACAAAATACACAAATTCCCAAAACGATGTTAAAGTTTTTGATTTTTGCGCCAATAGACCCGAACAAATTGAATTACAAAAGAAATTTGCTAAATACGGTTATTTTTATGAACGCAAACGCGGTGAACGAGATTATCTTAAAAAAAGCAAGCAACAACATGAAGACCTTAATAAAAAGTTAGCTGACTTTAACTATGCTGATGTGAAAATTGACATCAAGAGTTTGGCAGGAATATATCAAGCTTACTTAGGAAAACCAAGTTATCAAGAAGTTGATTATAGAACAATACTATCTAATTGCGGTAAAGATGATTATAAAGAGATTTTTGGAACTAATGCTACTGATATTACAGATAATAAAATTAAAAATATGATTTTAGCTATACGTATATATAATATTATTGATGAACAAATTAAACTTTTTGAAAAAGCAAATAAGGCTTGGAATGAATTCATAAGAGATGCTAACAATGAGAGTAAAATGCAGGAATTTAAAAATAGGGTTAATGTTATTACTTTCATTGGTAATGACTGCAAGGTGGAAATAATAACTACAACCAAATTTGACACAAAAGAAGAAATAGAGAATGTTAATAAAAGGCTTATAAAAAAATATGAGCTGATAAGCAGGAGCAGATATATGTTTACAGGCTTAGTTAAATACATATTAGATAAAAATAACTACACACAGCAAATATTAGACAACAATTTATTCAACAATGTAGACATCCTTAAATTAAATTTATGCTCCTG
>CAQTPN010000197.1 GCA_948888345.1 uncultured bacterium
AATATACTCTCTATACTGCGCCTCGGGCAGGTTTGCGGGGTTATCTATCTCAACCACTGTTCCGTCTGTTTTGTAGACTTTATATATAACCGAAGGTGCTGTTGTTATTAGTGATAAGTCATATTCGCGCTCAAGCCTTTCCTGCGCAATTTCCATATGCAGCATTCCCAAAAACCCGCAGCGGAAGCCAAAACCAAGCGCAGAGGATGTCTCGGGTTCAAAAGTTATAGAGCTGTCGTTTAATTTTAATTTTTCAAGTGCATCTTTTAAATCATGGTACTGGTCGTTATCAACCGGGTAAAGCCCTGAAAAGACCATAGGTTTAGCCTCTTTATAGCCCTCTAATGCTTCTGCGGCAGGATTCTCGGCATTTGTAATGGTATCGCCGACAAACCTTGTAATTTCTTTGATAGAGCCTGCAAAATAGCCAACTTCACCGGTTTTAAGCTCATTTACCTGTACGCGGTTCGGGTTTAAATATCCAAGCTCCACAACTTCAAATTTTTTACCGGTTGCCATGAATTTAACCGTGTCGCCAAGCTTGATTGAACCGTCCATAACTTTGAAAAAGCATACTGTACCTAAATATTGGTCGTATGCACTATCGAAAACAAGTGCCCTTAAAGGTCTTTTAGATGTATCATCGGGCGGCGGGATATGCGCCACAACGGCTTCCAATACCTCTTCAATTCCTATACCCTCTTTTGCGCTTACAGGAATCGCCATGGAAGCATCAATTCCGAGCACCTCTTCAATTTCGGCCTTAACGCGCTCTACATCTGCACTGGGCAGGTCAATTTTATTTATTACGGGAATAATCTCAAGATTTTGTTCAATCGCAAGATAAACATTAGCAAGGGTTTGCGCCTCCACTCCCTGTGTCGCGTCAACAATTAAAAGAGCACCTTCACAGGCTGCAAGTGACCTGGAAACTTCATAAGAAAAATCCACATGCCCGGGGGTATCTATCAAATTTAAAATATAATCTTTGCCGTCATGTGCTCTATAGTGCATCTTTGCAGCATTAAGTTTAATTGTAATCCCACGCTCGCGTTCAATATCCATGGTATCAAGAAGCTGGTCTTGCATATCTCTTTGAGAAATTGTCCCTGTTTTCTCTAAAAGCCTGTCTGCAAGCGTAGATTTACCGTGGTCAATGTGTGCAATTATGCTAAAATTTCTTATGTTTTCTATTTTATTCATAAAAAGATTATAACATGCTAAAAAATTGAAAACGGACAGTTTTTCTATTTTTTTATAAAATTAAAATACTTTACAGACTGTAATTTACATCCTGCCTGTGGAGTAAATTCACCTTGTTATAACCGTTTTGTTTTGCAAGGGTATTGAATTGTTTAATTGTATCCGAGTTATCAAGGCGGGCACCTGCTAAAAAGTAGCTAGCTTCAGCTTTTTGAAGCCCTTTGTATTGAATATCCGTTTGATGAGTTTCAATGGTGCTCAATGTTTCATAATTATTTACAATATCTATTGAACCTTCACCATAGGGATTTACGGCTCTTGCATCTATAAAATTCGCTCTTTCAATCTGCATACTGCTCATAATTTTTCTCTTGATATCTCCTTTATATATATAAAGTATATACACCTATAAAAATTGCTATAAAATCAGGAAATATTAAGAAATATTACACTATGTGGATTGCTTTGCTTCGCTTACAATGACAAAAAGTACTTATTCCCTGCCGTAAGTTGCCGTTATTGTTGCACTTGAAAGAGCATGTTTTTTAATCTGTCTTTCAATGGAATCAGGAGTGGACCCGGGGCTTGGAATTAGCGCGGGACAGTCAAGAGCGTATATTGTAAAATTGTATCTGTGCACCCCATGGCCCTTTGGAGGACAAGCTCCGCCGTATGTAACAGAGCCGAAGTCATTTTTAGCCTGAATCATAGGATGGTTAATCTGCTGGCCTGCCTTCAATTCTTTAACATCCGTCGGAATATTTAATACAATCCAATGATACCAGCCTGTAGGGCGCGGCGCATCCGGGTCATGTACAATCAGCGCAAAGCTTTTAGTGTCTTTTGGTGCACCCTGCCATTTTAAATGAGGTGATTTATTTTCGCCTGTACAGCCAAAATGACTGTGTACCAAAGATGAAGGCATTGTCTGCCCGTTTGAAAAAGTGTTTGATGTAATGATAAAATCTTGTGCATCTGAACTTTGCATAAAAAATGCTCCTAAAATACTGATTGCTGTGAATATAAATATAGTTTTGAAAAAATTCATAATGTTAATTTCCTAAATATAAATATAGTTTATTTTTATTGTAAAAAAGCACACTACAGCAAGGATAACGCAGAAAATAAACCCGATGTTTCTTGCTATATAAAATCTGTACATAAA
The DNA here is from genome assembly GCA_948888345.1 of uncultured bacterium. Taxonomy (GTDB): domain Bacteria; phylum Cyanobacteriota; class Vampirovibrionia; order Gastranaerophilales; family Gastranaerophilaceae; genus MGBC122484. Next base: position 2,369 of record CAQTPN010000197.1, read on the forward strand.
ATATTCAATCCCTGCTTTTTTAATTTCATCCCAATTTTCCATAGGTCCTAAGTACCATTTGGGTATAAATTTTAAATCTTTTACATTATTATAGTCATTTAATGAAAGCAAAAGTTTTACGGATAATGGTAAAGTTAGAGCCACGCTTAATAAAATCCAGTAAGGGAACTGTTTTGTTAATGCAAGACATATAATAATTAAGTAAGCAATAAAAATTTCTGTGCCAAGCAGAGTGACAGCACCGTTTTTAGATCCCATAAGCGTGCAGAGAGTATTTTTGCCCGTCTTTTTATCAAAATCATAGTCCATAATACTGTGTGTGGTAGATAAAGCTACAATAATGAGGCCTATTGCAATTGACATTATAAATAACTTATGAAGATAAAGCCCTGTAAGTGCCGTGTATGTGCCCATAATCAAGAGCGGGCCGAAAACCGTTCCGATAATAATTTCACTTAAATAGAATTTTGAAGATACCGGATATAAAAGACATAAAACTCCTGCTATAAGAGCATATAAGGGGATTATCCATCCATAAAGCGTTGTAAAATATATCCCTGCAAGGATTCCGATTCCAAAAAGTACGCAAAGAATTATTTCAACCTGCCTCATTGAATAAGTGCCGTTAATAATGAGCCCTGCTTTATTTCTTACCTTATCTTCAAATCGAATTTTGTCTAATGGAACTCCCTCTTTTAATTTTTTCTTTATATCAATATAATCATCAAAAAGATTTGCTCCTAAATGCACGCACATAATAGCTATAAAGGATAAAAGCGTTGTTAAAAGTTTAATTTTAACATCTGAATAATAATGTGAAGAAACAGATGCACAGGCAGCTGCAACAAACCACGGGGCGGCAGATGTCAGAAGAGTGTACCCTCTTGTAAGCTCAATAAAATGCGACTCATGCATTTTAAAATTTTGATAGATTTCTTTTAATGACATTTCTTTTTCCTTTAATTTTATGCAGATATTGTATCATTTTTTAATTCTTTTTAAAATAATTATTTACGGCGGTATTCAAATTATTGATTTTTTAATTAAAAATAGAACATATTAAAAGATTTACAAAACTTAATATAAAACATTGAAAATTCAATAACAATAAACATTTTGAACATCCTGCAATATTGCA
>CAQTPN010000198.1 GCA_948888345.1 uncultured bacterium
GCCGTTTGCAACCAAAACAATCGGTGAAATGATTGCTATGGTGAAAAAATTAATTGAAAACGGCTACGCTTACGCCGTAGATGGGGACGTGTATTTTGAAGTGGCCAAATACCGCCGCTATGGTGAACTTTCAGGCCAGCCCATTGATGATTTAATGGCAGGCGCAAGAGTGGAAAATGACCCCAAAAAACGCTCTCCGCTTGATTTTGCTCTATGGAAAAAAGATGAAAAGCACGGCTATAAAAGCCCGTGGGGTTTAGGCCGGCCGGGATGGCATATTGAATGTTCTGCCATGAGCAAAAAATATTTGGGCGAAACCCTTGATATACACGCCGGAGGGGCAGATTTGCAATTTCCGCACCATGAAAATGAGCGTGCGCAATCAGAATGTGCAAACGGCTGTGAATTTGTAAAATATTGGCTGCACAACGGTTTTGTAACTATCAATAAAGAAAAAATGTCAAAATCTCTGGGTAATTTTCTTACGATTGATGATGTTTTAAAAGCCTATAATTCAAATGCGGTAAGGTTTTTTATCCTTACGAATCATTACCGTATGCCTGTTGAATTTAATGATGAGGCTTTGAATGCTGCAAATAACGGAGCAAAACGCCTTATAAACAGCGTTAGTGCCTTTAGTGATGTGGATTTTGAGGGTGTAGAAATTGACCCGGATGCCCTAAAATCCTTCAGGGATGCTATGGATGATGATTTAAATACATCAAAGGCTCTTGCTGTACTGTTTTCGCTTGTAGATAGGCTCAAAAAAACTCTTGCAGAAGCTAATTTGGATGTTAAAGATGCCGTAAATTCGCCCGAGGCAAGGAAAATAGCCTATTCCATTATAACTTTGGGTTCTGTTTTAGGGTTTGATTTTACCCTGAAAGACAAGCGGGAACTCAGTGATGAGGATTTAAAGGCGTTAATTTTGCCGCTTTATGATGAGTTTGGATTTGATAATTCTATTGAGCCAAAAGTATTGCTGGATAAGCTTTTAGAGGATAGAAAAGCGGCCAGAGCTAATAAAGACTGGGCAAAATCAGATTTAATCCGCGATAAGCTGCTTGCTGCCGGTATTTTAGTAAAAGATTCAAAAGACGGTTCTTTCTGGGAAATAAAATAGGTGTAATATGGCTCAGGGTAAGCTTTTTATAGTATCTACACCTATTGGAAACCTTTCTGATATTACATTTCGGGCTGTTGAAACCCTGAAAAATGTTGATATCATTGCTTGTGAAGATACACGCAATACGAAAATTCTTTGCGAAAAATATGAAATTTTGACTCCGCTTATAAGCTATCATAAATTTTCAGAGGTACAAAGAACAAAGATGCTTCTGGACAGGATGAAAACCGGTGATAATGTGGCTCTGGTATCTGATGCGGGAACCCCTCTGATATCTGACCCGGGCGTGAAACTTGTTGAGAGTGTGCGTGAGGCTGGTATTGATGTAGTGCCTGTCGTTGGAGCGTCCGCGATTATGGCATTGCTATCCTCAATATCAAGGCAGGATGAGAGTTTTAAGTTTGTCGGATTTTTACCCCGTGTGCAAAAGCAGATTGAAAATCTTGTAAATTCAAACAGGAGAGAGAATTTAGTTTTTTATGAGAGTCCAAATCGTTTAATAGATACTCTTTTAACTATTTCAAGCACTCAAAAAGGCCGTAAAATGGCTATTGGGCGCGAGTTAACAAAAAAATTCGAAGAAATTAAGGTTGATACAGTTGAAAACCTTCTTGAATATTATAATTCACACGTTTTAAAAGGTGAAATTGCTTGTATGCTCTATGCTTTAAGTGATGCGAATAGTGAAGATAGTGAATTTATAGAGAAAATTAAAATATTAAAGGGTCTAAAACTCTCTGACAGAGATATTGTTGGCGTTATGAATGCGCTCTACTGCCTGCCTAAGAACAAGATTAAGGATATACTGGTGAAAGCACATCAGTAGAAATTTTAACGCATATTTTAAAAAGAAAAAATTCCTGCCTTTTTAGTTTTGGGCAGGAATTTTAATTATATTTCAAATTTGAATTATTAATTTAGTTTTTCTTTGATTTCATCTTCAATTTTCTGAAAAACTTCTTTAATATTTGATATATTTTTAGCTGAACCTTGCGCCATCTGGGCTTTTCCGCCGCCTTTACCGTCGCATTCTTTCATAATTTTTGAGACGATATCGCCTGCTGAAATTCCTTTTTTTGTAAATTCATCGCTTACTTTAGCTATTACAAAACCTGCATTATCAGGCTTTTTCGAGCATAATACAATGATTGAATCTCCAAGTTTTTTTGAAAACATTTCCAATCCGAATTTTAAGGCGTTCGGGTTGTGGTCCTCAATCAGTGTTATAAAGAGCTTTCCGGTCTTTTCGCCGAGTTTTACATCCTGTGCTTTGGATGCTAAGGATTCAAATTTTCCGCTTGCAATTTGAGCCTCAAGGTCTGATATACGGGCGTTTTGAACCTTATTTTCTTCGGTTAATTTTTCAATCCTTTCAGCCACTTCGTCTGTTTTAAGTTTGTATTTATGGGCTATTTCATCAATTTGACGCGCTTTTTCGCTTAAATAATCAAATGCGGAATTTGAGCATAAAATCTCAATTCTTCTTACTCCGGCCGAGCTTGCGCCTTCTGAAATAATTTTTGCAAGTCTTAAATCTTTTGTATTTTTAACGTGACAACCTCCGCAAAGTTCTTTAGAACAGCATTTTTCGCCGTTTTTATTATCTATAAAGCTTACTACGCGGACAGTTTCGCCGTATTTTTCACCGAAAAGGGCCATTGCACCTGAATTTTTGGCAGTTTCTATGTCCATAATTTCTGTTTTGCCGTCCAAACCTTCATTAATCCAAAAGTTAATCAGGGCTTCGGTTTTAGTGATTTCATCTTTCGTCATGGCACGTTCAAATGAAAAGTCGTATCTTGTCCTGTTTTCTTCAACCTGTGAACCTGCTTGATGCACTCCATCGCCTAGTGTCGCAATTAATGCGGCCTGCAGAAGGTGTGCTAATGAGTGATGTTTTTCAATTTCAGCCCTTTTTTGTGTATCAATTTTTGCGCATACGGCTGAATTTTTTGAAATTACCCCTTTAACCCTGTGAGCAAATACATTTTGAACCTTAAATGTCTTAAAAACCTCTACGGTATCGCCATTTTCCAATTCTAAAATTCCGCTATCGCCTATTTGGCCGCCGCTTTCAGCGTAAAACGGAGTTGTATCAAGGATTACATCTGAAATATCATCTTCATTTGTAATTTCAACCTCTTCGCCGTTTTTAATAATGGCTAAAACCCTTGCTCTGGCTTCATTTTGGGTGTACCCGACAAAATTTGTGGCAGGGTGATTTGTATAATTTTTATCATCCGCAAGAACCACTTTTTGCACCGATGCGCGGGCGCGTTCTTTCTGCTCTGCCATAAGGGTTTTGAAGGCTTCTTCATCAACATCCATAAAGTTTTCTGCTGCAATTTCTTTT
>CAQTPN010000199.1 GCA_948888345.1 uncultured bacterium
GGGCAAGCCTAATTTAATAAAAACAAATCAAGCTGAAAAATTGCCCTGATGTACATTTACCATGAGTTTAAGAAGAGTTTTTATGTTTAAAAAATTAACATTTTAAAAACTTCAAAACATCCTTATATCAAAACTATCGGCATTTTTTATAAAATTCTTCAACAAACTTAACCGTACATTAAAAAATTGTTACAAAAGTTAAAAAATTAAACCGGATATTTTTAAATATCATTAATTGCCTGGCTGTTACCTTCAATTTCGTCTTTAAGCGATTTTCTAACTATCTCGGCCTGTGTATCCAGCATTTTGCAAACCGTTTCAATATTTCTGACCTTATCTGATAAAATCGCATCGGCATTTGTGGTGATACGCCCTGTTACATTAGAATAAGCATTTAACGCTGCAGACCCTGTTCCTTCAAGAAGATTACCCGCAACAATTGCAGCAAGTCCTGAATTTCCCATATATGGAGCCACAGACTGCATTAAGCCGCCAATTCCTGATATAACGCCTGCAACAGGAAGAACAAAATTCTGCCCGAAATTGAAGCCCGTGCTTGCAGCACTGGTTAAGTATGAACCAGCTGTAAGTCCGGCAATATCAGAAGCTGAAACAGCGTATCCCGTTGGCGTTCCGCCGCTGTATTTGCTATTAATGCTGGCTGCACCGCCTGTTACGGTTCCCATGCCCCATGACACAGGTGCGGCACCTGAAGGAAAACCTGAATAAGAACCTAAGCCCCCTATACCAAATGAATTTGTAGCACCGTAAAGAGCGGATGTAGCACCTGTAATGGGAGACCAGTAAGAGGTCCCGGGGATATTCATCATTGATGTACCGCCCATAATCGGCATAAACGAGCTGGGTGCAAAAAGACTTGCAAGCTGCCACAAAAAGCCGCCGACCGTACCAAAGCCGGTACCCGCGGAAGCAGAACCTGAAACGGTTATATCCCTCAACCTGTCATAGGTTTCATATAATTCCGCTTTTGCAATGGAACTTGCCTGTCCGTATTTATTTGCAATAACCAGAGCACTATCGTATCTGTACGACATTATTACCTCGTTTTATTAGTCTAACCTTAACCTTATTTTCCTTATGGGGTTTGTCTTTATTTTATATTATGGAGACATACCATGCCTCATTTAAATGAATTAGAAAATAAAAACTGCCTTGAATATCGTTTCTAAAGACAGTTTTTATTTAATATTATTTTTACAAAAGTCAAATATTTGTCTAAAAAATTATGCAAATGTCTTAAATGTAGCTTCAACGTTTGTTTCAATAACTTTCTTAACAGCTTCAAGCTCTGTATTTAATGCGTTTTGTTCGGTATCTAACTGCTTCAATCTTAATTCAAGAGTTCTTTCTTGCTGCTGAATAATCTCTGTTTGAGCATTGATATCGTTAATTGTTCTTTCATAAAGCATTTTCTGATATTCATAATCTTTCATAGCTTCAGCATATTCTTCATCGTTTTGAACCTGGGTTAATGATAATTCAAAGAATTTATCTATTAATGCTTTTTGAACTTCTTCATCATCTGAAATTACTTCATCTATGCGCAATTCTTCAAAACGGCCTTCTGAAGTAGTTTCCGTAAAGCTGCCAACTGCTTCAACCGTCTTTTTAACGGCTTCATCAGTAATATAGAATGCACTTAAACCGTTAGAGAATGAATTTGTAATATCATAGCTTTCAGCACCTGCTGCACCTGCTATAAGAGCACTCATATTGGTGCCTGAAACATAATAAGTTGTATCTTCGTATTTGTATTTATAATAAGTTTCATTCTTAGCAGTTGTTAAATCTTCAGCTGCGGTTTTTGCTGCGATTTTAACATCGGAATCAACTTTTCCTGATGCATCAACATAATCACCTGCTTCGTTTCTTGTTAATGCGGTTATTTCACAATTTTTATCTCTGATATCAATTGAAGCAGGAACGCCATCAGCAAAATTAATGGTGCCGAATGTAGCATAAGCTCTGCCTTTAGCTTCAAGTGTTTTGTAGCTCATTTTAAGGTCATAACGGCCGTCGGTTCTCGGCGTTGTATCATAGATGGCATAATCTAAACCGGAAGCATCAAAGGTATACTGGGTGTTATAGAAATCTGTTGCAGAAGGCGGTGTTGGCACCTGCAATGCCATCATTTTATTAAATAAACCGGCACTTTCGTTTGCAAGAGATGTTCTCTCCTGGTTTACCTGCTGGCCTTCATATTCAACATTTGATTTTCTAGCTGTAAGAGTTAAAAACCTTGCTTGGCTTGCTGCCATTCCCATAATTTGTTGCCTCCAATGTTCTTTGTATTATACTTATCGGCAAATATACTTCCTAACTTTAATTTTTACCTTTTAATTGTAACAAAATTGTAACAAATAAAGTTAACAGTCTGATAACTATTTATACAACCTGAAATATCCAATACACATCATTCTTTTTAATGAATTGTTTTTTAAAGTCAAAATGATATAATTCTTATTGATGAAACTGATTGATACACATATCCATGGCGGATACGGCATAAATTTTAATACCTGCAGCAAAGAAGATTTTTCATACTTTGCAAAAAATATTCTCAAAAGAGGAATTGCTGCTTTTTGCCCCACCCTGGTCGGGGATAGTTTAAATACTCTTAAAAACAGGCTGGATTTAATAAAAACTGTTATTAAAGAGCAAAATCAAAACGAGGCAAAAATTTTAGGAGTACACCTTGAAGGAACTTTTTTAAACCCGAAAAAATCAGGCATACAAAATGCAGGAAATTTTTTAACCCCGACCGTTGAAAATTTTAAAAAGCTTGCAGGAGATAATATAGATATAATAAGAATTGTAACTCTTGCGCCCGAGCTGGATGAAAAATCAAATCTGCAGGAATTTTTGGAAGAAAAAAATATCAGAGCACACGCAGGACATACTCTATCGGATAATTTATATAAAGTTTCAGCCACAACGCACCATTTCAATGCAATGGCACCGTTAAATCACAGAAATGATAATATCACCCTAAAGGCACTTTTAAATGATAATATTTATTGTGAAATTATAGGAGACAGCCTTCATATATCAAATGACATGCTGAAATTATTCTTTAAAATGAAACCCAAAAACAGAGTGATTTTGATAAGCGATGCACTCCCTATTGCTCATAGTGAACTTGATACCGTTGTTTTTTGCGGAAAAAATATTTACAGGGGCGGTAAAGATAAAGACGGTACTCTTGCAGGTTCTTCGATGTTTCTGGATGAGATAGCCCAAAATCTTGTTTCCAAAGGTCTTTTAACTGAATGCGAAGTATCAAAAATGGCTTATGATAATGTATTAGAACATTTAAAAATCAATATTTAATTACGGTTTAAATTTTAAGCACATTTAAAATAGTGCTGATAATTAATGTATTTTAATCACAATTTATGTTAGAATATTTTTGTATTCCATAC
>CAQTPN010000200.1 GCA_948888345.1 uncultured bacterium
ATAATCTATTTTAATTATAGTAAATAATGTGGATTATGGCAAAAAAAGTTCTGATAATTGATGATAGTATTACACAGCTCTCAAGTTTAAAAATCTTCTTTAAGCGTGCAGGGTTTGATGTAGAAACGGCACAAAACGGGGTTGAAGGGTTTGTAAAGGTTTATAAAACCGCACCGGATTTAATAATATCTGATGTCTTAATGCCGCATCTTGGCGGATTTCAGCTTTGCAGATTGTTAAAAAGCAACCCTGAAACGAAGCAAATTCCTATAATTATGTTAACAGTTCTTGATAAAAAGCTTGATAAATTCTGGGCCTCTCAATCAGGTGCAAACAGATTTATACAAAAAGATTCCGATTTTAAAAATATAATTCAAATAGCCGAAGAAATATGCAATGAATTTCCTGTTTCGCAAAGGTATAAAGATTTATTAAAAACTTTTGAATTTGATGAAGAAGGAATTATTCCGCAAATTAACAAAATTTTAGATGATGCCTTGATGAAGGCAACAATTACAAATAAATTCAGAGAATTGACGGATTATACCGGCGACGATAAGCTTGTTGCATCTAAAATATTTAAAATTTTATCAACAATAATTGAATATGAAGCAGCCTGTATTTATTTTCATTCTCCGGATTATTCAACCAAAAAAAGGCTGATTTTTGATACACAGAATTGTGAACTTAAGGATAATGTTTACCTTGATGTATGGAGGCAGGTGCTGCCTGATTGTGTTGAAGATTTTAACATTGAGGCAATTGATAAATCTGATGATGAAAAAAATGAGAATATAATTGAAAGTGCAGATGAATTTCAATCAAGAAAAGAATTTGATTTTTATTATGAAAATAATCTTATCGGAAAAGTGTGCTTCTATTCTACTCAAAATATTGAATGGAATAAGCTTAAATTTATGCCGACAGCAAAATCTGAACTGGATTTATATTTAAGGCTTAAGTTTTTATATGTTAAAACCTGTTATTTATCAATAACGGATGAACTTACAAAACTTTACACAAGACGTCATCTGGATAGCGTTATAATTCAGGAGTTTGAAAGAGCGAAAAGATATGGCACAATAATATCTGTTGCCATGGCTGATATTGATAACTTTAAGATGATTAATGATACATACGGCCACACTTCAGGAGATTACGTTTTAAAAGAAGTATCTAAAATATTTATGGATACTTTAAGAAAGACGGATTTTGTATACAGATACGGCGGAGAAGAAATTTGTATATTAATGCCTGAAACCTGCATACAAAATGTTATAATGCCATTAGAGAGAATAAGAAAAAACATAGAAAACAAACCGTTTATTCATAATAATCAGCAAATAAAAGTTACAATAAGCGTTGGTGCAACAACTTATTCAAAAGATATGCGTCTGCCTTCGGATTTAATTGAGAAGGCTGATGCAGCTTTATACAAAGCAAAAAAGACAGGAAAAAATAAGGTTGTAATTGAAAATGAATGAAGTTGCAGTTGCAGATAACATTCAGGAAAATGATATTTATATTTTTGTAAAAATCGGAAATTCTTCATATGCATTTCCTGCTTTAAATGTACTTGAAATCATAAAACTTGTGGAGCTTGAATATCCTGAGAAGATGTCCTATTTTATAGCAGGAATTCTCGAATACAAAGGGCAAGTAATTCATATAGTAGATTTAAGGTCTGTTTTAAAAATTGAAACAAAAGAATATGATGTAAATACGCATATCCTTATTATGCAGGGAAAAGACGGTATTTACGGTATTATTGCAGATTATATTTCAGATATTAAAAAGATAGATACCACAATTATTGCCCCGCCTCCTTATACAACAGAAAATTGTTTCACCAAGGGGATTTATCTTAATAACGGTACAAGTACGGTTGTAGTTAATATTGATTTGCTTGAAAACTGGCTTAAAGATACCCAATCTTCAAGTACAAGCTTCAGCGAAAAGGCATCAAGTCTTTTGCCCAGAGATATCAGGTCAAAAGAAATTCTCCACCAGAGGAAAATGCAATTAATTGCAAAAAGTGAAGATGTTTCATATAAAGGCCTGCAAAATAAAAATGTCTACATCAGCTTTATTATAGGAAATAATACTTATTGTCTTGAAATAGACTATGTCGGCGGGTTTTATAAATATCTTGAAACAAATGTTATAAAGGTTCCCTGCACGCCTGATTTTATAAAGGGTTTAATCAGTATAAAGGGCGATTATATTACGATTATTGATTTAAGAAAATATTTTGATAATGAATTTTCAAAACTTACTGATAAATCAACAATTATTGCAATTCAATCAAAAGATTTTAAAATAGGCTTTATTGTAGATGAAATTTCAGATACGATGAATATTCCGTCTGCAGAGTTATTTCAAAGCAAGGCAAAGGGTAAAAATTTAAAAAGCGACACCAGAAATGAAATTATAGAATATGTAAGAGATGATAAACTCTATCTTGTTTTAAATATTGTTGAAATTCTCGGCAATGAAAGGCTCTATGTGGGCTGATATTTGATTTTTTAAAAATTGCCCTTAAATAATTATTATGAAGAAATTTTTAAAAACATTAATATTACTTATTATTTTTGCAGCTGCTTTTTGCCTGCCGTCTTATGCGGGTGAAAAGGAAACTTGTGAAGAGATATATAATAAGCTTGAAAACGCCGATTTTGAATATATTTTTGGAATTGACCCGTATCAGGCGGAAGATTATACAAAATATATGTATTCTCCCTATCCTTTATTTAGGGTGGGTGTGCCTTTTATATTTAAAGATATTGAAATAAAACCGGGATACTATATTTTAACCCCGAGAAAGAAAGACGGCAGAACCTATGTATTATTTAAAGAACAGGGAAGGGTAAAATATATAATTCCTGTCTATGAAACAGATTTGGTTGACCCTCTTTTTTATGACCAGTATATTCCGGAGAAGAAAAAGGGTTTTTGGGAAAGAAGAAGGGAAGGTGCTTCAAATTTTATAGGAAGGCTTTTCCCGAAAAAAACTCAAAGAATGCCTGCCCCTAAGGCCTATATAGAAGTGAATGATATTGACAGAGAATTTTATCAGGTGATTTTATATTACGGCACTCAAAAGTACTATATGATTTTTAAACAAAGATGATAAAATAATAAAAGAGGAAAAAGAGGAAAAAGAGAAAAGATGAAGAAAATCTTTATAATTTTTGGGATGATGCTGTTCGCTTATTGCGGGGCTTATGCAAATAATGCTGATGAAAAGTTTGAAACTTATGCAAGTTATAATGTTTTAAATCAAGAAAAAAGCGATAAAGCACAGATAAAAAACCTCTTTTCAAATTTAAGCAAATATTCCAATTTACACGATACTGTTAAAATAAAAGAATTTTATTCAAAGGATTATATAAGCTATGACGGATTTAATCTTGATGCTTTTATTGCAGCTCTTAAAGAAA
>CAQTPN010000201.1 GCA_948888345.1 uncultured bacterium
TCAATTAATTCAAACATATCCTTATTGTATTTATCTAAAATCATTATGTTTCCATAGATAAAGTTAATAGGATTGTTGATTTCATGGGCAATACCGGCTACAAGTTCTCCAAGAGAGCGCATTTTCTCTGAATGCACCATCATAGCCTGTGCTTCTTTTAATTCATTGTTTGCTTTTTCAAGCTCAACAGTTCTTTCCTGAACTTTTTGCTCTAATGAAGTATATAACTCCAAAAGCTGGGCTGCCATATCATTATATGCTTTAACAAGTTCATTAATTTCGCCGAATCTTGTTTCTTTTAATCTATAGTTGAAATCCCCGCCTGCAAATTGTTTAACACCTTGTGTAAGCCTTATTAAGGGACTGTTTATTATTCTGCTCATCATGGCACTGGCAAGAAGGCCAAAGAATAAAAGGATGAAAACAAAAATCTTCATATTTTCAAACATAATATGAATATTATTATTTTGAATTTTACCCTGAGAGAGCCCTATTGTTACGGTATAATGGTCGGTAGCCCCCTGAATTTCCTGAACATTTTTAGTGTTTGTATCTTTATCAAGTGTGCGGTTTGCTTCCAGTACATGTTTTCCTAAAAGTTTAGAATCACTTGCCCAAATAATTTTATTTGTAGCATTATCCGTTGTATAAGCGTATGCAAGTAAATCATTAGCCTTCAAGGTGGCTACAGTTTTATCAATTTTTGCATAATTTTTATGCCCATCATTATATGAATCGGAATAAAGCTGAAATACGAGTGATGATATAACATAATTAAAGTTTTTTATATTATTGCTGTAGTCTGAAGATATATTCTTAACAAATCTTAAAACATATCCCATTGTTAAAATAACGATTACGGCAATCAATATGCTTGTTAAAAACGCAAAATAAGAGCTTATTTTAACCTCTTTTTTGAATAACACGGATTTATTTTCTTTATCCATCTTTATTTAACTCCAAGCATATTCCATTATTTTTTTATATTACTTTAAATTCTCAGCTTCGGTCAAGCTTCTGAATGAGTATTGTACCAGAGCAATCCTATCAATACTTTCTATCGTTTTAAATTTACCGGATATTGAATAAGCAGTCTTGCCGTTATAGTCAATTTGCTGAATTCTTATTGGCTGTATTGAGCAATTTATTGTTAAATTGTTTGATAAACCGATACTGATATTATACTCTAAATGCTCTTCAAGCGGTACACTTGAAATAAATTTCAACCCTCCGGCGGAGATGTCATCTGTTTGAAGAACGGCATCTTTATAATCAGCAAATGATAATTCTCCCTTAAAATCCACCCTTGAATATTCTCTTCTTTGAATATTTTTATATGTTTCAGGCATTTTTACGCTTATATTTTTTCCGTCTTTTTCAACAATTTTTGTTACAAAATAAATAAGCCCTTCATTGTTTGAGCCGAAAATTTCAACTTCATCACCGTCTGTATAATCACCCAGCTCATCCTCTGTTATAATGGGCAGATTAAAATTTATTAAATCATTATTTGCATCGGTAATTTCACAAATGGTGGAGCTTTCAAATTTTTCGGGGATTATCCTGAAATCTTTACCGTTTTTAATTATATTTTGCATCTGATATTGTCCTTAAAAGTTGTTTAAAAAAAGATTTTATTATATTTCTTATTCTGCAAAAACACCCATACGGCGGAATTTTGAATATCTGTCCTCTTTTAATTCCATAGGTGTTTTATTTTTATATTCATCTAATGCCTTAATAAGGCTTTCTTTTAGGGTTTTTGCCATCAATTCAATATCATAGTGTGCCCCGCCCACAGGTTCTTTTACAACTTCATCCACAATATCAAATTTTAATAAATCTTCCCCTGTGATTTTGAGTGCCTGTGCTGCAGTTTTGGCCTCAGCTGCATCACGCCATAAGATTGAAGCACATCCTTCAGGGGAAATAACTGTATAATAAGCGTGTTCTAAAATTAAAACTTTGTTTGCAACAGCAAGCCCTAAAGCACCTCCGCTGCATCCTTCCCCCGTAATAACCGCAATAACCGGTACATCTAATTTTGCCATTTCTTTTAAATTAACGGCAATCGCAATTCCCTGCCCCGTTTCTTCCGCTCTGATACCCGGGTATGCACCCATTGTATCAACAAGTGTGATAATAGGTAAATTAAACCTTGAAGCATGTTCAAAAAGCCTTAAAGCTTTTCTGTATCCTTGAGGCTGGGGCATACCGAAATTGTATTCAAGGTTTTCTTTTGTGGTTTTTCCTTTTTGTGTGCCTATAATCATTACGGGTTTGCCGTCAATTTTTGCTATACCGCCGATTATGGCTCTATCATCAGAACCTTCTCTATCTCCGTGAAGTTCAATAAAATCTTCTGTCATAAGATTTATATAATCAAGGAAATTCGGCCTTTGCGGGTGCCTTGCAATTTGAAGCTTCTGATACGCTTCTAAATTTTCATACAACTCTTTTTTATACTCTTCAGTTTGTTTTTCCAGAGTATCTATTTCTTTATCATAGTCCATATTTGTATCCATGCTTATTTTCTTTAATTCTTCAATCTTTTCCTGCATTTTATATATTGGTTTTTCAAATTCTAATATTTGCATGCCGTATTTTCCTTTTGTTTAGTATCTGCTGAACTTGTCTTCAGCTGCTTGTCCTTGCAAACTTTATATCCGTCATACCGAACCTCACGTTGGTTATACCGAACTTAACGTTCGTCATGCTGAACTTGTTTCAGCATCTCTTATTTTGCCTGCGCCATATTATGCATAGCAATGATTTTAGATAGTTTTTCTTTCATCTCGGCCCTTGTTACAATTAAATCAATCTGGCCGTATTTTAAAAGATATTCAGCAGTTTGGAAATCTGCAGGGAGTTTTTCTTTAATTGTCTGCTCAATTACTCTTCTTCCTGCAAAACCTATTCTTGCACCTTTTTCTGCTATCATAATATCCCCGAGTGTGCCAAAGCTTGCAGTCACCCCGCCAAAAGTAGGTTCTGTTAAAACTGTTATGTATAAAATTTTTGCTTCATTTAATTTTGCAACAGCACAGCTGGTTTTGGCCATCTGCATAAGGCTTAAAGCAGATTCTTGCATTCTTGCACCGCCCGATGCGGTAAATACAATACAAGGGATTTTTAATTCAAGCGCATCTTCCATTATTCTGGTTACTTTTTCACCAACAACAGAACCCATAGAGCCGCCCATATAATCAAAGTCCATAACGGCAACTGCTGCTCTTTGTCCGTCAATATTTCCAATCCCTGTTATAACCGCTTCATCAAGGTCTGATTTTTCTTTGGCAGAAGCCTGTCTTTTTGAATAGGGCTGTGTATCCACAAAATTTAAAGGGTCCTTGCCTGTTATATTTTTATATCTTTCTTCAAAGGTGCCTGCATCAATTACAAGTTTA
>CAQTPN010000202.1 GCA_948888345.1 uncultured bacterium
GAGTATTGATGCTCTTTTAGCTAAAGACGGGTTTGAATTTTTAGCGGAATTATCCCGTAAAAAATCGGATAAGACCGGTTCAAAGGATGAAAAAATCAACATTCCGAACAAAGAAGAGGTTGATAAAATTTTAAAAGACCTGGAAACTGCAAAATATCAGGTATCAAAAATTACATCAAGAGATTCTCAAAGAAAGCCGCAGGCACCATTTATAACGTCAACGCTTCAAAGAGAAGCAAGCTCAAAACTTGGTTATGGTGTTGCTAAAACTATGCAGGTAGCACAAAAGCTCTATGAAGGGATTGAACTTGGCGAAGAAGGAGCTATCGGGCTTATAACATATATGAGAACAGATTCTGTCAGAATATCCGATGATGCAAGAGATGCTGCCAGAGAATATATTACTTATAATTTCGGCGAAAAGTATTATCCAAAGGAGCCGAATGATTACAATAAGGGCAAAAAGAAGAATGTTCAGGATGCGCACGAGGCTATCCGTCCTTCTTATATTGAAAGAACGCCCGAAAGTATTAAAAAATATCTGACAAGTGAGCAATACAGACTATATAAGCTTATTTGGTCAAGGTTTATGGCATCTCAGATGGAAAATGCCAGAATTAAAAACCATACCGTTGATATTGAAGCGGATGATTATATCTTTAAAATAGGTTCTTCAAAGGTAGAATTTGACGGATTTTTGAAGGTTTATCAGGATGATGAGGAAGAAGCCGTAAAAAAATTCCCTGATTTAAAAGAGGGGGACGTGCTTGATTTTATAAAACTTGACCCAAAACAACATTTTACGCAGCCTCCTGCAAGGTTTTCCGAAGCCTCTCTTGTAAAGCAGCTTGAAGAATACGGTATCGGGCGTCCTTCTACTTATGCACCTATTATTACAAAAATCCAGCAGAGAGGATACGTTGAAAAACTTGACAAGGCTCTAAAACCGACGATTTTAGGGCGCACGATATCAGACCAGCTGACAAAACACTTTGTTGATATTATGGATTATCAATTTACGGCTTCAATGGAATTAAAACTTGATGATATAGCAGATGATAAGGCAAATTCCATAAATGTGCTGAAGGAATTTTATACGCCTTTTAATGCAACTGTTGAAAACGCCAAAAATAATATGGAACGCGTTATTATTGAATCTGATGTTGTATGCCCTAATTGCGGAAAGAAAATGGTTGTAAAAACAAGCAGGTTTGGAAAGCAATTTTTGGGGTGTTCGGGGTATCCTGAGTGCAAGACAATGATGCCTTTGGACGGCGGAGAGGCAAAAGCACCCGCGCAAGATGAAGCAACGGATGTAAAATGTGAAAAATGCGGCGGGGAAACTGTTATAAAAACAGGGCCTTACGGGAAATACTATCAGTGTTTGAATGAAAAATGCAAGGCAAGAAAAGGCATTGTGATATCGTCAGGCGTAAAATGCCCGAAATGTGCTGATGAAGGGCGTGATGGCGAATTAATTCAGAGACGTTCAAGATATGGAAAAACATTTTACGGATGCTCAAAATATCCCGATTGCGACTTTGCCGTATGGAATGAGCCTACTGGCGAAAAATGCCCCGATTGTGGTAGTTTATTGGTGAAAAAATTCTTGAAATCAGGAAATAAAATCGGCTGTTCAAATAAAACATGCAAATTTTCTAAACCCATGCCGGAGGAAAATGAATAATGGCGGATACTCAGGCAGAAAAGACTTATTATAAATTCGGAATTATAGGGTATCCTTTAGGGCATTCTTTAAGCTCTTTTATGCACAAGTCTGCTCTTAGGGCACTTAATTTAGAAGGTGAATACAATGCACTTGAAACGGAACCTGAAGATTTAATCGACAGAATAAAAATGCTCAAAAGAGAAAATTATTTTGGTTTTAATGTTACAATTCCTCATAAAGTGCCGATTTCATTGTTTTTATCAAAAGTGGATGAATACGCTAATATGGCAGGGTCCGTCAATACGGTAAAAATTCTTGAAGATAAATCTTTAGAAGGCTTTAATACTGATATTTACGGGTTTATAAAACCTATAGAAAACCTTGACCTTAAGGAAAAAAGCGCAGCTATTCTCGGTACCGGCGGGGCAGCAAGAGGTGTTATAGTCGGCTTAAAGAGCCTCGGGGTTACAAAAATTGATTTTTATACAAGAAATATAGTGGATTCTCATCCTGCAATTGAAGGGTTCAGGAAAAAATTTCCCGAAATTCAGATAAACCTTGTTCAAAACGAGTTTTTAAATACATTATCGGGGTATTCAATTGTTGTAAATACTACCCCTCTTGGTATGAAGGGAAAATATGCAGATTTATCCCCGCTTGATGAAAAAGTTATAAAAACCTTGCCTGATGACGGGCTTATATATGATATTGTTTATAATCCGATAAAGACGGAACTTATAAAAAAAGCTGAAAAGGCGGGTAAAAAATATATAGGCGGGCTTGATATGCTTGTATATCAAGGAGCGAGGGCGTTTGAAATCTGGACGGGAAAAGTGCCGAACCCCGATAAAATGAAGATTGCGGCACTTTATCAATTATTGGATGAATAAATTTTAAGAAATTCTATCAAGATTTATTCCGTCAATTTTATCCTGCCATGATTCGGTTTTTGCGGCTTCTGTTGTTCCATGGAGTCTGTTATAAAAATCTCTGATAAATTTTTCTCCGTCCAAGCTTTCTTTTATTGCTTTATCAAGTTCTTCCTTTTTAACTTTCTGGCTTATATATCCGTTAATTTCTTCAATCTTTTGTTTATCAAGAGTATCTGTATTTTTAATGGCAGCTGCCGTTTGTTTATTATGTTCAGGCTTAAACCACAGTAAAACTTCGTCAAGTGCCTGAAGAATTTTACCTTTTTTATCAGGTGCACCGACTAATTCCTTTATAAGATGGGTATCATCTTTAACTATTATGTGGTAGCCGTCTACAACGCTTCCTTTGGCTTGCCCTTGCATTTTATCAAAAACCCATATATCTATATTTTTAATCCCTGATAATGCATCAAAGGCTTTTTCTCTTGTATATCCTAAAAATTTCTTTGCAGCACCTGTTTTAAATTCTTTTACTGCTCCAAAACTTTGGTTTTGGGGTGTGTTGTTATAGCTTACGGAGTTTATTCTCATTGTATTTTCCTTCTCTAATTAATATACTTTTCTCTTGATACTCTGTCACGGTTTAATAGTGTAGACTCTTTTAAAACCTGTGAAAAAAATTTTTTGCCATTAATTTTTTTATTATGGGATGGTTTTTTGTGATAATTGTAAAGAATTGTTAATATATAAAGTATATACGTTATATATATTTTAAGTGTGGAATTTTATAATTGGTTAGTTCTTCTCTTTTCCACTCCTTCCTCCATTATGATATAGATTT
>CAQTPN010000203.1 GCA_948888345.1 uncultured bacterium
GACCACCGAGATCTACACTCTTTCCCTACACGACGCTCTTCCGATCTTTCTTCAAAATTCAGAGAATTCTCACTGAATAATTTCTTAAAACCGGCCTCTAATTGTTCAAGCCCTGAGGCTATGAATTTATAAGGCATTTCTTGTACTAAAATTTCAAATAATAAATTCTTCATCATGCCTTAATTCTATTACAAAAAAGATTTTTATGCCAAAAGTTTTTACATACTTTTGCTTTTTGATAAACTGTGACGTTTATCTATAATGGGCCCATTATTATCCATAATAGATATGTTTCCATTCTCGTATACGGTGCGTCTGCCGTTGTTAAAGTCTAAAGCAGCCTTTTTGTCATCTGTGGTTTGAATTCTCATTAATGTGCCGTCCTCTGAAACGGTTATTTTATCAATAAAATCGGGTTCAAATCCGCCTTTTGTTGAGACATTTAAATTATTTAGCACATCATCAATATTAAAATCACTTTCATATGTTTCTGCAAGAAAGCTATAGTATCCCATAGGATGTCTGTATTCAGGATGGCGTAAAACAACGGGGCTTTTCAGAACCGTTTTTGCAGCCTTTTCTCTTTGTGAAAGCTCATAAAGAGCATTTAAAACGGTTGCCCTGTCTTTCGCGCTAAGCTGATGTAATTCAAATGTGTTTTTACCGTTTTTAGCCTTGCGTTCTTTTGGTTTTCCATATTGGCCGCCTTTTATATCTTCAAGTTCAATAAATTCTTTTACCCCGTTCTGCCTGAAAAGTTTTTCTGCATCAAAAGCGTCTTCATCAGGCATTTCTTCCGAATAAAAACAATCGTTATTTTCATCAAAAAGCATGACGGTGTAAAATGCATAATCATGGTCTTTAACAAATGCTACTTTCTCGGGTATCCCGTAATCAAGCAAATGCTGGTCAAGAAATATAAATTTATCCGCATCATCTTTTTTTGGCTTTCTAAAACCTGTAAAATTTAAACTGTTGTAATTATAGCTGCTGCCATACCCTTGAATCTTATTCATCTTTAAGACAAACCTTTATCTTTTTCAAACCTTCACATATTTTATTTAAATACAATCATGAATTATATTGTCAAAAAAAGTCCAAATATTAAGTTATATTAAATATGATACAAATTTTTAACGTATTTGAAATTAGAACAATTATGTGTCATTTTATTATTGGGAGAGAATACAAAAGAAAATGACCTACACACCCTCTTTATTAAAAATAACTGATGACCAGAATGAATATGCAAGAATGGTTGCAGCCAAAATGTCCCATCCTCTTGAGCGTAAACGCGGGATGATAGATATACTCGGGATTACAAGTGCTGTTAACTGGTTTCTTTCAAATAAAATTAAAGTTCAGGTAGCTAAAAGCCTTCATAAAGTGCCAAAACTTCTTGAAGAATTTAAAATAACCGATATTTATTATAATAACTATAGAATTGACGTTATTACGGTATTTAGGGAAAAAACCGTTAAAATTCCAAGGCTCCATGCTGATTTTGACATTATGCCCCACTATTATCTTGTTGTGCAACTGGGGGCAATGCTTAAAGAAACAAAAATTATAGGATATTTAAATCCTGCGGATGTTCTTGCTTCAAAAAAGGATAGTAAGTATTTCTATCCTCCTGAAGATAAATTAAGAAGCACGGATGAATTGAAGCGTATACTTAAAACTCCGGCACCCATTCCATCTATTATGGGAAAACATCTTGAGTGCATGTCATTATTTTTAAGATTTATTGATAATGAGTTATCTACAAGCTATAAAAAGGTTTTAATCCAGCATCTTGCAACATGCGAAACCTGCACAAAAAAACTTGTGGATGTTATTGAATTTGATAATGCTGCAAAAAATGTTAAAAAATACCCGAGAACCATTGAAAAATACTATAATAAATATTTAATCAATAAAAAACAAATGATGATGGAGCCAAAGAATCTTGCAGTATCAAATATTCAAGCTCCGATTCAACCAAAAAGAAGTGCTGTAACCGGCATGATGAACAAAGCTTCTTTAAATGAAACGCAGCAGGATATAGCCAAAGAACCGCCGATGAGTGCTGCAAAAAGAGCGGCAAGGGCGTTTAAGAAAACAGCGATTGATTATATTTTTAGAGATAAGCCTGATTTTGAAGGAAGCGGCGAAGATGTTGTTATACCAATGAAGGGCAGGAAGAAGAAAATAGCCGTTATGGCTGTTTGGGCTTTAATTCTTGTCGGCATCATAGGTTTTGCGGTAAGCCGTCATTCAAATTCAACCCCCGATTCTATATCTAATGCAGATACGGAGTATTCTGAAGAAGCGGGCGGACTTGAAACCTTTGAAGAAAACGGCGGGGATTTAAACGGCGGAGCGGAAGGTCTCCCTGAAGATTTTTATAATTCTACATCGGGATACTACGGCAAGGGTGATGATTATGCTCTTGCAAGCGAAGCTAACGGCGAACCGATTATTGCAACAATAAATAAAGTATCATGGGAAGTTCCCGAAAATCTTGCAGATAAAACAAATTATAAAAAATTTCTGCAGCTTGTGGGAAAAAATATTAAGCTTAATTTACAGAATGATTTATTGTTGTCAAATGATACCGCTAAAAACAGTCTGATTAAGGTGGATATAAAATTCGGACACAACGGGGATATACAATCATTAAAGGTAGCCCAAAGCTCCGGTTCAACAAATATTGATGAAATAATCAAAAAGAGTGTAAGAGAAACTTTATCTTACATGAAACCTCCGCAGAGCGGCTTTGGTACAAAAACGGCCGAGATAACCCTTGTAATAGAGCTTTAGAGATTTAAAAAACGGGCTTTAAAATCTTAAAGCCCGTTTTTAGTATACATTATTACAATTTAAACTATACAAGTTTATCTATAGTCTGTCCTGCAGTTTGCTGTGTTTTGGCATTTTGGAACATTGAGGCAACCTGTTTTGCCGTTTTGGAACAAAAATGCTTAATATGTTTGGTCGAATTATCCATTTTGCCGTCTTCTCTGATTAAAACTTTTTTTGACTTTAATAATACAGAATCCTCTTTATCGCTTGTGCTGCTTATTTGTTTTACTATTACCTGAATTTTGTCTTTTCCGGTTGCTGCATTACTTTTATCAAAAATCTGTAAAGATAATTCCGCATCTTTAGGTGTGCTTGCAGCCAGTTTATCTTTTAAATCTGATATGGTGCTTGTTAAAACTTTTTGAGTTTTAGGATTTCTTGCCTTATGAATCTGCTCCGCCACTTCCTTTATAGCACCGTAATGTTTTCCGCCGACATACACTGTGCCGCCAAAATTTACACTGTTTGAGATTGGTTGTATCATTGTTGTTTCCTTCTTCTAATATGCTTTAATTAAA
>CAQTPN010000204.1 GCA_948888345.1 uncultured bacterium
CAATTGTTTTAAAAACTTTAAAGTTTACGCTTATAAAAAAGGAGAAATTATGACGAAATCTTTACAAAACACAAAAACTCGTGAAAATTTACTTAAAGCTTTTGCCGGAGAATCAATGGGGAGAATGAGATATACCTATTATGCGAAGGCTGCAAAAGAAGAAGGGTATGTTCAAATTTCAAACATTTTTCTTGAAACGGCAGAGAATGAAAAAGCTCATGCTAAAAGATTTTTTAGATTTTTAGGGGAAGAAAATATTCCTGTTGCCATAAGTGAAGCTCAGTATCCGATAGGCCTATCAGATAAAACTCTTGAAAACCTTAAATTCGCGGCAGAAGGCGAAAGAGAAGAAAACACAATTCTTTATCCTGATTTTGCAAAGATAGCAAAAGAGGAAGGATTTAGCAAAATTGAAGAATGCTTTTTAGAAACAGCAGAAGTGGAAAAAATTCATGAAGCAAGATATAGAGATTTAATCGAAAATATAGAAAAAAACAGAGTCTTTAAGCGTGATAAAGAGGTAATCTGGAAATGCTTAAACTGCGGCTATCATTACTACGGAAAAGAGGCACCCGAAAGATGTCCTTCATGCCTTCATCCGACCGAATATTTTGAAATATACTGCAAAAATTTCTAAAATAAACTTTTAGCCCCGATTTTCGGGGCTTTTTCAACTATAGTGTACATAAAAATTTGTTTATACTAAAATAAACTTATTATGAAAGTTTATTTAGGAATAGATGTAGGCTCTGTTACAACAAAGCTTGCTGTTGTGGATGAAAACGGAAAATATGTTGATAGCTACATGCTAAGAACTGCAGGACAGCCTGTAAAAGCTGTTCAAAACGGTTTGGCGGAGCTTCTTAAAAAATCAACTGTTGATTATGAAGTTTGTCAGGTTGGAACAACAGGTTCCGGAAGAAATTTGGCAGGTGCGCTTGTCGGTGCGGATGTTATTAAAAATGAAATCACTGCCCACGCTGTTGCAGCATCCATAATCGTTCCCGGGGTTCAAACAATCTTAGAAATCGGCGGGCAGGATTCTAAAATTATTATTTTAAGAGACGGTATTGTTACCGATTTTGCAATGAACACAGTTTGCGCTGCAGGTACAGGAAGCTTTTTAGACCAGCAGGCAGGCAGATTAAACGTTAAAATTGAAGATTTTGGCACAATTGCCCTTCAATCATCTTCTCCTGCAAGAATTGCAGGCCGATGCGGTGTTTTTGCGGAATCTGATTTAATTCATAAACAGCAATTGGGTTATCCTGTGGAGGACCTTTTATACGGACTCTGCCAGGCTCTTGTTAGAAATTATCTGTCAAATCTTGCACTGGGTAAGGAATTATTGCCAATTATAACCTTCCAGGGCGGTGTTGCAACAAATAAAGGCATGGTAAAAGCATTTCAGGATGCCTTAGGATGTGAAATTGTTGTTCCTCCGAACCATCAAACGATGGGTGCAATAGGGGCGGCATTTCTTGCTATGGAACATCATCAATATTCTAATAATGAAACAAAATTTAAAGGCTGGCAGACAAAAGATATGCACTTTAATTCAATCACCTGCACCTGCAATGGCTGCTCAAATAATTGTGAAGTAATTTCAATTGTTGAAGGTGAAATTGAACCTTTGCCTGCAGGTAAAGAACATAAAATTTCAGATGTTAAAGGTAATCTAATAGCCCGCTGGGGCGGCACCTGCGGAAAATGGGATATCGGTTAAGTTGATATCGTAAATATAATATCAAGGATTTTAAAATCAGGTCAGGCGTAATGCCTGGCTTTTATGTAAGATAAAGTTTAAAAAGCCCTGAATATTCAGGGCTTTTTAATTTAATATTTATAAACCGTTTCTACACTGCTGCCATTGATTTTTGAACACATTCAATCAATGTTTTTGCAACCGTTCTTTGTTCTTCTTCCGTTATTTCCGCAAACATAGGAAGCGACATTACCATTTTTGTATCTTTTTCCGTATAAGGCAACAGGCCTTCTTTTAAATTCAAATGTGCGTGTACTTTTTGTAAATGCAAGGGTACAGGATAATAAATCATAGCGCCAATTCCTTTTTCTTGAAGCATTTTATGAACTTCATCCCTGTTTGGAATTTTAACCGTATATTGATGATAAACAGCATAAATATCATCAATTTCTTTCGGTGTTTCAATGTCCTTGCAATCTTTGAAAAGTTCATTATAAAATGCAGCATGGGTGCGGCGTGCTTTATTCCAGTCATTGATATAATTAAGTTTTACCCTTAAAATTGCTGCTTGAATTTCATCCAGTCTTGAATTTACCCCGATTTCATCATGATAATAACGAACAGCACCGCCATGGTTTCTTAGTGCAACCATTCTGTTTCTAAGTGTTTCTGAAGCAGTAACGGCTAAGCCGCCATCCCCCATTGTGCCAAGGTTTTTAGTCGGATAAAAGCTGAAACATCCGATATCTCCGAATGTACCGACTTTTTTACCCTTAAATTCGGCACCGATTGCCTGACAACAATCCTCAATAACATACAAATTATGTTTTTTGGCAATTGCCATAATTTTATCCATATCACATGGCTGCCCGTACAGGTGAACCGGTAATATAGCTTTTGTTTTCGGGGTAATTTTTTCTTCAATTAAATCTGCATCCATATTGAAAGTATCAGGGTTTATATCAACAAAAACCGGCGTAGCACCTACAATACCGATAGCTTCTGTTGTTGCAACAAAAGTAAATGCAACAGTAATAACTTCATCTCCCTTGCCTATATCTAAAGCCCTTAAAGCCAGATGCAGCGCATCGGTTCCGGAGTTTAAAGCTACAGAATAATTAGTTCCGAGAAAATCGGCCATCTCCTGTTCAAAAGCCTTGTTATGTTTGCCCAAAATATATGAGCCGCTTCTCATAACGTCTATTACTTCTTTTTCGACCTCATTTTGAATTGTTGCATACTGTCTTTTTGAATCAATAATCGGTATCATAAACTCCCCCTCTATTCTTTACATATATCTTAGCACAAGTTTCAGCCGTCTTAATATAATCTTAATTTAAAAGAATTCAAAGGCGGGTTTATTTGATTATTTTATCAGGATATTTTTTTTTAACAAATTGAATTTCATATCCAAGGATTTCAGCTATATCAAACATCTCATCATAGCTTACGGTGCCGTTTCTAAGCCTTGTGGAAAAAGAATTTCTCGGATACTTTTTATTTCTCAGCACTGAAAGTTTTTCTAAAACCTTTGTTATAGAAGTCCCTTCATTTACGGTTAACAATTTTAATATTCTGCGACATTCCATTTGATAATTGTATTTTTATATTGACATTTTGTTAATTTTTGATAATC
>CAQTPN010000205.1 GCA_948888345.1 uncultured bacterium
AAAGCTCCAGAAATATCTCATTGAATTCTGGCACATTTCAAGTGCTGAAGTTGCTACACCGCCTGCATTTGCAGCTTTTCCCGGGGCAACAAGCACGCCATTTTTCAGGAAATATTCTACCGCTTCATTTGTGCAGGGCATATTGGCACCTTCTCCGACTGCTTTTGCACCGTTTTCAACTAAAACTTTTGCAGCATTTAAATTAATATCATTTTGAGTAGCGCAGGGAAGAATAATATCTGCCTTAATTGTATATACAGCAGGGATTTCGCCGTTATTTTCCATATATTGAGCAGCCGGTATAGAATTTAAATATTCTTTAATTCTTCCTCTTTTTACTTCTTTAATTTCTTTTACAATATCAAGGTTAATGCCGTTTTTATCATAGATGCACCCGTTTGAATCACTCATTGCAATAACATTTGCACCATATTCCTGTGCTTTTTCGCAAGCATAAATTGCAACATTTCCTGAGCCTGATATAATAACAGATTTACCTTTTAGTTCAAGTGCATTTGCCTTTAGCATTTCTCTCATAAAGTAAATTAAGCCGTAGCCTGTAGCTTCTTTTCTTGCTAAAGAACCGCCATAATCAAGGCCTTTTCCTGTTAAAACACCCGCTTCATAATTATTCTTAATTCTTCTGTACTGGCCGAAAAGATATCCGATTTCTCTTCCGCCGACACCAATATCGCCTGCCGGAACATCGACATCCTGCCCTATGTGTTTTTGTAATTCAGTCATAAAGCTCTGGCAGAAACGCATAATTTCATTATCGGATTTTCCTTTCGGGTCAAAATCGGAACCGCCTTTGCCGCCGCCGATTGGAAGCCCTGTAAGTGCGTTTTTAAAGATTTGTTCAAACGCCAAAAATTTCATAATACTTTGATTTACTGTAGGATGAAAACGAAGGCCGCCTTTGTACGGTCCGAGTGTGCCGTTAAACTGAACTCTAAAACCTCTGTTTACCTGTGCTTGTCCTTTGTCATCAATCCATGGAACGCGGAATGAAATAATTCTTTCAGGCTCAATTACTCTTTCCAAAAGAGCAATCGGCTTATATTCTTCTTCATGTTTTAAAATAACCGGTTCAAGAGAGGCTAAAACCTCTTTTACTGCCTGCAAAAATTCAGGCTCATTCGGGTTTTTTGAAGCCGCAAGGCTTAAAATTTTGTTTAAATACTCGGATTTTGTGCAATTTTCGTCACAATTTAAGGTGCAAGAATTGTTCATAAGGCTATTTTCTCCATAATAGTAATATTTTATGGGAAAATTATATCATAAAGGCATTTTTTAAAATGTAAATTTTTTGTGTCATTATTAAAATTTTGTATTTAAAAATTTATGCTGTAAAATCCTTAAAAATGCTGCCCAGCATATATATGGAACCGCATACAACAATTAAATCATAATTTTTGTCATTCATTTCAAAAACGGGGTCATTAATTTTTTTTGCATAGTTTATGTGTTTGATAAAATCTTCATATTTTAAAGCGTTCGGGTAATTGAATTCATAAAAACAGAGCTTGCGCCCGCTGTTTTCAGGCATCAGATATTCTAAAACTTCCTTATAGTCTTTATTTTTAAGGCATCCGAATATAAATTTTATTTTTTTATCTTTAAAATTTTCATCTAAAAAATTTGCTAAAACTCTTGCCCCATCAGGATTATGACAAGCATCTATTAATATTTTGTTATCATTATAATCCAAAAATTCAAGCCTGAATCTCCATTTTACGGCCTTTAGAGCTGCTTTTATCGTGTTATTGTTTATTTCAAACCCTTTTTTATTTAAAATTTCAACCGTTTTTAGTGCAAGAGCAAGGTTTTCACCCTGATGTGCTCCGTTTAAATTAAACTTCACCTTTTCGTTATTTAAAATTGCATATCCGTTTTTTACAGGCAGTGCTTCCGTTACAAAGGGCACGCCGCCAATTTTTTGAGATTCAGCCAGAATGGTGTTATATCCTTTATTTTCCTTTAAAAATACTGCAGGATAGCCTTTTTTAATAATCCCTGCCTTTTCTTTCGAAATTTCTTCAATCGTATTTCCAAGCCTTTCTTTGTGTTCAAGGCTTATGGAAGTTATAATTGAGGCCAGAGGGTGCTCTATAACGTTTGTAGAATCCAATCTTCCGCCAAGGCCCGTTTCTAAAACCACAACATCGCAAGCATTTTCCTTAAAATATAAAAAACCTGCGGCGGTTAAAATTTCAAATTCGGTTAATTGTATATTAAATTTTTTATCTAAATCATTAATTTTCTCTACAATGCGTTCGAACTCTAAATCACATATAGGGTGCTTATTTACGGTAATTCTTTCATTATATGAAAAAAGGTGCGGGCTTATGAATTTACCTGTTTTATAGCCCGATTGAACCAGAATTTCTTCTAAAATAGCCGCCGTTGAGCCTTTTCCGTTCGAGCCTGCTATATGGATAAAATTCAGATTTTTCTGAGGATTATCAAGAAGTTCTAAAATTCTTGATATGCGGGCCAATCCAAGCTCTATATGAAATTTTTCAGATGAAGTTAAAATTTGAACAGCATCCATAAAATGCCTCCTATCCTGCTTTTTTGGAGTTTGCGGCGTCCAAAATTAAATCCAAAATTTTTCCTGTCGGATTTTCTTTAATTTGATTAGAGGCACTTTGTACCATTTTATCAAGCTTTTCCTTGTTTGAAAATAAATCTTCAATTGTTTTTATAAGATAATCTGAACTTAAGTTTGAATCTTCAATATAAATTGCCGCTCCCGTTTTTTCGATTTCGCGGGCGTTTTTCCTTTGATGGTCGGCCGCTGCATAGGGGTATGGTACAAGAATTGAAGGTTTTTTTGCTGATAAAATTTCAGATATACTTAAAGAGCCTGCGCGCGAAACGATTAAGTCAGAAGCTAATACGGGCAGATACATTTTATCAAAATAGGGCCGGATTATACTGTTATCAGGGGCTTTGCCGATATCTTCCATTGCGCTTTCAAAATTTTTCTTTCCGGTTTGAAAAATTATTTTTATGTTTGAATTTTTAAAATGTTTTATAGTGCCGATAGCAGCATTATTAATGCTTTTTGCCCCCTGAGAACCCCCCATAATCAAAACCGCGAATTCATCTTTAATTTGCAGCTCTTCCCTTGCTTTTTCCTTTGAAATTTCAAAAAACTCTTCTCTTACAGGGTTTTTAAAGTGTGTAATTTTTTTTGCCTCTATGAATTTTTCTCCTTCTTCAAAAGCGAGATTTACGCAAACAGCATTTTTTGAAAATGCACGGGTTACAATCCCCGGATGTGCATCTGAATCATGCATAATATAGGGGATTTTCAGGATATTTGATACAATT
>CAQTPN010000206.1 GCA_948888345.1 uncultured bacterium
GCCAAAAGATACTAAAGAAAAATTAGGAATAAACATAAGAAAATTCCGCAAACTTAGAGGTTTCAACCAAGAAAAACTTGCGGAACTTATGGACTTATCTGTAATAGCTATAAGCAATATGGAAAATGGCAAAGCTTTAACTTCATTTAAAACTTTAGAGCAGATGGCCTCAATTTTGGATGTAAAATTATATGAATTCTTCCTTTTTGAGGATGAGGTTAAAGAAGAAATTTTATACAAAAAACTTTTAGAAAATATTAAAAAATCCGATATAAAAAATAATTCAGAAAGTTTAATGTCGCTGTATTGTATGTCTGAATATTTCTTGAATAAAAATTCTTGAAAAAGCCTATGATGCCAATTTATCAATCATTTTGTAATACCAGCTCATAACCCCTTCTTTGTGGTCTTTTTGGTATTGTTCAAGCTCTTCTTTTGCCATCTTTTTGGAAGGCATACCACTTAAAACACGGGAAGCCATATCAGTTAGAACCGTGCTTGCTGCAACAACTGCGGCAGAACTTGCAATTGAATTATTATATTGTTTACAGAAGATGTCGTTCAGTGAGCCTGAAATAATAACCTGTACCGTCATTCTGAAGAATTTATTAATGCCCCTGAGTCTTGCATCCTTTTCAGCTTCTTCTTTAGTAGAACCGTTTCTGACGGATGAATTAAATTCATCATTCATATTAAACCACATCCCGGTTAAGGTTCCTAAGGTTTGAGCAATGACGGCAATTTTAGAATTGTTGCCTTTGGATGATGTTATTTCATTATTTGAAGCAAGCTGCATTTTCCTTACATATTTACCGAATTCTTCACTTAATTTCTTTTCATCGCCACCATATTTTGCTTCAAATTCAAGGAAACGTTTGTATAAATTTTTAATACCGTAAATATCTTTTGTGAGTTCAGGTTTTTTAGGAATCCCTTTGTCTTGGGCTTTTAAACGTGAATTTCTAATTGCTTCTTCAAGCTTTGAAGCTATTTTATACGGATAAGATACAAGTTCTTTAATAAACCTGAATGGTGCCGTTTTCAAGGCTTTTAAGTCTTTTACTTTAACTTCAATACCGAATAGTTTCTTAGTTGTAATGAAATCTGTACCAAGGGTAACTTTGCCTTCCTTGTCTATATTTTCTAGAACGTTTTTTATAGTTTTATCTAATTTTGTATTCCCATTTTCATCTAAAACATTTGATAATTTAAAAAGAGTATCTCCATCGGCTTCTATCTTTTCAATAATCCCTTCATTAAATTTATCAGTATGCTTTTTCATCATATCTGCAATATTTTGACCGATTTTTGTATGGTTTTTCCCAAACCTTAAAGCGTATCCGCCTGCTATGCTTGCGGCACAGAATAAAAGAATATTTTTAAGGCTTAAGACAGGTTTTTTCTTTTTATTATTTATATTGTTGATTTGATTGTTGCGCTTTTCATTCAATAATTCTTCAGTATTGCCTGCCTTTACTGATTCCATAAATTCATTCATAGAAAGAAGCTGCTTGTTTAAGCTGTTATTTTCAGGAACTTCCATTCTTGTAATTCTCATGCCGGAAGCTTTTCTTGAAATTACACGGGAAACAAGCCCTATGGCTGCACCTATTATAGCGGGCGCCCATACACTTTTATTTACAGCTTTTGAAAAACAAGCAAATACTGCAAATTGAACAATGGCTTCGCAAATATTTTCCCTGATTTCCTGTCCCTGTTTTTTGTGCTGCTCTTTTTTAGCTTCTTCAATAGTTTTACCTTTTTGGATTGATTTATTGTAAAAGTCATTACCAAGAAACAGTGCAGCAGTGAACCCTGAAATTAATCTTGTTGCAAACCGTTCTTTTTTAGTATCGTAGTTTGCAACATCATCTGCCATAACACCATTTAGCTTTTTGATAAATTTATTCGTAACGGGATCACATATTGATTCACAAAAACCGTCACACTCTCCTGTCGGGTATTTTGAACCTTCAGGCATAGCGTTTTTTACAAAATCAAGAGTATTTTTATGAATACCTTGTAATGCCCTAACTTCATTATCCAATTGAACAGAATCCCTATACCTTTGCAAAAATTCAGCATGGTTCAACTTTGAATCCGGGAATTTCTTTGCAATAGAATCAATAGCATCCATTGGCATTCCAAAGAACGATTTAAAGCCCGATGCTATTCTTTTTATTATTGTATCATCCGGGATGTATTTTTCACCATCAAGTGTTTGTATAAGCTCTGGGGCTTTCTTTTCAATTGATTGAATTAAGCTTTTTTCTAATCCGTCAAGACTGCAATTTGCAAATCTTTTAACAGCTCTAAGGTCATCAATATCAGGTGCCTTTCCTTTAAAATTTACACCTTGCCTTACGTTATTTAAGTTTAACGGGGCAGTTTTCATCTGTATTATTTAGTCCACCAATAGTTTTTGACCTGATGATATAAAACAGGTGAAAAAATAAATTTGCTTGAAAATAGCTCTATTGTAATAAAATATTACAATTATCAATTTAATATTTTAAATAATTTAAAGTAATGGTTTAATCTGCTAAATTATCAATACGGGCTTGTCTTTCAGCTTCTTTTGCAGTTGCATCACCATAAGGGTCTTTTGAACGGTGCTTATCTGCAACATTAATCCCATTAAGCACATCATTTATGTCTTTCAAATCTGAAGCAATTACTTCCAAGTTTTTTAAATTGCTCAAATCTTCTAATCGTCCCCGTTTTTCAAGCATATTTATTCTAAGCATCAGGTATTTATTATCGCTGTTTCTTTTTTTAAATTCATCATCAAATTTGCCTTTTACAGTACCGCTTTTACTTGTATATGCTATAAAATTTTTGTCATTTTCAATTCTTTTAAACCAAGCATTATATGCAGGCTGCATATAGCTTTCGCCGGGTTCTGCCGTTAAAGTTTCTCTAACAACATCTCTTGCATTATCATCGCCTTTTGCGAATCTGCCAAAATTAACATTTCTGTTTTGGTTAAAATTCGGGGAAATACCTGATATTCTCATTTCTCTAACAACCTCATTATTTATGCAAACCTAAAATAAGGGATTATATTATATATAGAATAAGAATAAAATGCAAGCAGAAATATTTTAATAATGAAAAATGAAAGTATATTAAACTTTATTTTTTATTTTTTAAAGCGCTGGCACTTTCTTTTTTAGCAAGATGCAATGCAATGAGATATCCTAATTTATACAAAATTTTTAAATAAATCCCCTTAACTCTTTTTCCATAGAATTGATACTTATTAACTATTTCAAAAAGCTCAATACCTTTTGTACTTAATTTA